>SCVN01000005.1 GCA_004296885.1 Nitrospirota bacterium
GGCCGGCGAGCCCAGGATCAGGCTCTTGGGCGGCACGATGGTGCCCTCGGTGACCAACGCCCCGGCCCCCACCACGCAGTCCTCGCCGATCACCGCCCCGTCCATGATGATGGCCCCCATGCCGATCAGGACCCGGTCCTTGATCGTGCAGCCGTGCAAGACCACATGGTGCCCGATCGTCACGTCGTCTCCGATGATCAAGGGATGGGTATCATGCGTCACGTGCAACATGCACAGGTCCTGCACGTTGGTCCGGTGGCCGATCCGGATGTAATGGACGTCGCCGCGGACGACCGAATTGAACCAGACGCTGGATTCCTCGCCGAGGACCACATCGCCGACGATGACCGCGGTGTCTTCGACGAAGGCGGATTTGGGGATGGTCGGCTTGATGCCTTGGTAGGTGCGGATCATGGCGCTACTGTAGCGGGAGCTTCGACGGCGAATCAAGTCCGTTGGCTGGCTCCGGAAGAGAAAAGAGGAGGTGGGGGTTCGACCAGGGACAATCGAAGCCCCGCCTCGAGCCCGGATCATCGAACCGCGTGTAATGATCCGGGCTAAGCCCCCATCGGGGTTATGTCCCTCACACCTTCACGGAGATGAAGAGGGCTGCGCCATGGCGGTTGACCAACAAGAGGATGTGCTGATCCTTCTTGAGCCCCGACGCGATCTTCTCGAAGTCCTGCACCGACTTGACCGGCTGTTTGTTGATCTCGCGGATCACGTCGCCCTGGGCGATCCCCGCGCGGGCCGCCAAACTGTCCGGCTCGACCCCGACCACGAGGACGCCCTGGGTCTTGCCGGACAGGCCCAGGTCTCGGGCCGTCCTGGGATCGAGGCTCTGGACGTCGAGCCCCGCCAGCGCATGGTCCGTCGTCCGTTCCGAGGCGGCCACTTTGACGGCTCCCGGCTGCTCCCCGACCGTCACGGTCAGGTCCATCGCCTTCCCGTTCCGTACCACCTGCACCGGAACTTTGGTGCCGACCGGCGTCCGGGTGACCTTGCGCTGCAGGACGACGGCGTCCTCGATCGGCGCACCTTGATAGCCGACGATCACGTCTCCTTGCTTGAGGCCCGCCTGCTCGGCCGGGCTGTCTTCGGCGACGTTGCTGACCAGCGCGCCCTTTGCTTCCTTGAGGTCGAACGATTGAGCCAGCTCCTGGTTCA
Source organism: Nitrospirota bacterium (assembly GCA_004296885.1). Classification (NCBI taxonomy): domain Bacteria; kingdom Pseudomonadati; phylum Nitrospirota; species Nitrospirota bacterium. Next base: position 1,168 of record SCVN01000005.1, read on the forward strand.
GGTCCTGAATGCCGACGCCCAGGTAGCCCCGCACGACTTTGCCGGTCGCCACGAGACTGTCGTAGACCGGCCTGGCCATGCTGACCGGCACGGCAAACCCGACTCCCTGATAGCCGCCGGTCTGCGAGATGATGGCCGTGTTGATGCCGACCAACTCACCGGCTTGGTTGACCAGGGCGCCGCCCGAATTGCCGGGATTGATGGCCGCATCCGTCTGGATGAAATCCTCATACTGCGTGATGCCCATCCGGCCACGCCCGAGCGCGCTGACGATGCCGAGCGTGACGGTGGAATTGAGCCCGAAGGGGTTGCCGACCGCGAGCACATATTCGCCCACCTGCAATTTCGACGAATCACCCCAAGGCACAAAGGGCAGGTCGCGCCCATCCACCTTGATCACGGCCAGATCGGTCTTGGGATCGGTCCCGACGATCTTGCCGCGAAACTCCCGCTTGTCGGGGAGCGTCACGGCCAATTCCTGCGCTCCCTCCACCACGTGGTTGTTGGTGACGATGTATCCGTCAGGTGAAATGATCACGCCGGAGCCGACGCCACCGTGGCCATCCCCATGACGCTCGCCGGGAGGGACAGGCCCGCGCGGCCGTCCGGGATGGCCAAAAAACTCTTCCATCTGATCGCGCAAGTCGGTCTCGCGCCCGCGGCTCGTGCGTGAGGCGGTCGCCGTGATGTTGACGACGGCCGGCGTGACCGACTTGGCGATCTGGGCGAACCCGTTGCCTGCAACCGGGCTGGGCTGGCTTGCCTGAACCGTCGCGGCGACGAGTTGAGATCCGGTGTTGGAAGCGTGGGAGGCGGGCATGTACTCGCCGACCAAGAATCCAACGGCGATGAACACGGCGATTGCAGGTATCAATCCAGAAAGACGGCTTGCGAGATGGCGGCTCAATGGGGCATTCATGTGAAACCTCCTTATGGCTGATGCATCTTCGAGGCCGGGTGGTGCCGGATGTGTTTGCCTCGTTGAGCAGGAGGATAGCAGCCGAGGATGAGACGGAGGTTAAAGCAGGGTTAGAAGTTTCTAATGGATTGGTGCGGGAGCCAGTGGGAGGATCACCGTGAAACGCGAACCTTTACCGACGGTGCTTTCGACCTCGATGCGGCCCTTGTGGCTCTCGACAATCCATTGGCAGATGGCCAGGCCCAAACCTGTGCCTTTCTTGGAATGAGCCCTGGCTGTATCGGTCCGGTAAAACCGGTCGAAGATGCGGGCCTGTTCTTCGGGGGGAATGCCGATGCCGGAGTCCGCCACTGTCAGCCGCGCTTCTGTTCGATCCTGGGTCAGCCGTAACTCGACCGTCCCGCCTTGCCTGGAATAGGCCACGGCGTTGTCCACCAAGTTGAGGAGCAACTCCCGCAGCCGCAGTTCGTCTCCCAGGACGGTGACCGGTTCCAGCGGACCGGCGGTCACCTGGATCTGACGGTCTTGCCCCAGCACCGAGGCCTGTTGCTGAATGTCTTGGAGCAAGGTATCCAATCTGACCGGGGCCGACTGCACCGGTACTTGCCCGAGATCGGCTCTCGACAAAAACAGGAGATCGTCTACGATGCGGCTCAACCGGCCGATTTCTTCCAAACTGCTTTCCAGCACGATTCGGTAGTCCTCGGCAGACCGGGGGCGGCGCAGGGCCAGCTCCGTTTCCCCCCGCATCACGGTCAGGGGCGTCCGCAACTCGTGGGAGGCGTCGGCGCTGAAGCGACGCACTTGCTGGAAGGAGGCATCCAGCCGCGCGATCATCTTATTGAAGGTCGCTACGAGCCGGCCGATCTCGTCCTGAGACGGAGGAATGGTCAAACGTTGGCTCAGGTCCCCGCCGGCAATCCGTTCCGCCGCCTCGGTGATCGCTTCCACGGGCCGCAGGGCCCGGCCAGCCAGGAACCAGCCTCCGGCCAGCGCCACCAGCAAGGCGAAGGGCGCCGCTATCAGAAAGACCTCCAACATCCGGCGCAACGTATGGTCCACCGGGTGCAGGGAGGTGCCGACTTGCACGATGTTGACCAGGAGGCCGCCGCGGCGGATCGGGACCGATAGAATCCGAATCGGCGATTCGCCCTTGAACCTTGCGGACTCGAGCGTGGCTTGGCCGGCGAGGGCCGCCTCCAGCGCGGCCCGGCTCAGGGGGATCTCGTGCCGTCTCACATTGGGGGACTGGATGGTGACGCGGCCGGCCGGGCTGAAGATTTGAAAAAACTTGTCCAGGACCGCCAGCTCGGGGAACTCGGCGGCCAGGTCTTCGAACGGCAGCGTCGGGCCGACCCCGTGCAGTTCCAGGGCTTGAACCGCCACCGCCGCGGCCTGCTCGAGCGACCGATCGATTTGCTCCCGCAGGTCACGGGCCATTACCCCATAGAGCAGGGCGGCGAAGAGAACCAGACTCAGAGCCAGGGCCGAGCCGTACCAGAACGAGAGGCGCGCGCGAATGGAAACGGTTCCGCCCATCGTGTTCGCTGCCCCTTCCTGTGAGTCATTCGGCTGAAGGCTGAAAGCTGTCAGCTCTCAGCCTTCAGCACGTAGCCGCTGCCTCGGACGGTCTGGATCAAGGCGCGCTTCTGCCCCCGGTCGATCTTGTTGCGGAGATAGTTCATATAGACGTCGATCACGTTGGTAAAGGTGTCGAAGTCCTGATTCCAGACATGCTCGGAGATCATGGGGCGTGTCAGCACGCGCCCGGCGTTGCGCATCAGATATTCCAACAAGGCATATTCCTTCGCGGTCAACTCGATCCGCTGCCCTCCGCGCGTCACTTCGCGGGTCGCGGGATTCAGCGCCAGATCGTCCACTTGCAGGATGCCGGCCGATTCCCCGGCCCCCCGCCGCAGCAGGGCCCGGACGCGGGCCAGGAGTTCGTCGATCGCAAAGGGCTTGGTCAGGTAATCGTCGGCGCCGGCATCCAGTCCCTTCACCTTCTGATCCACCTTGGAGAGGGCGGTCAACAGCAGGACCGGGGCCTTGATGCGGGCATTGCGGAGCCCTTTGAGGACCTCCAGACCGGTCATGCCCGGAAGCATGATATCCAGGACGATCAGGTCATAGGCGCCGCTTTGTCCCAGGTCCAGACCGGTGGGCCCATCGCTGCAGACGTCCACCGCGTAGCTTTCCTCCTCCAGCGCCTTCCTGATGAACGACGCGACTTTGGCTTCGTCTTCAACGACTAAAATTCTCATCGTAGGCTGCTGAAAATGCCCTCCGGCTTTGTTCTCAGTCGCTCCCCCCCCTCAACGTACTTCCCCAGTATGTCTCGGGGTTCTCGCTCCCTGCGGTCTTGCTGGACGGCATTTTGAGCAGCCTGTCGGGCAACCCCGTCCTTCAGCGGCCATCGCAGAGGCCATCGCGCGTAGCTCCAAATGTCTTATCTCTCATAGCCTACTTCGGTGGAAAGCGGGTGATCGTCACCGGAATGTGAGAGATCGCCGGACCGTCAGGTGTCCGGCGCGCCAGGGAATGCTTCAGCCAGGCTGCGTCGTTGCGCGCGGGGAAATCGGACCGGTAATGGGCGCCCCGGCTCTCCTCGCGCGCCAGCGCTCCTGCCACAATCGTTTCCGCGATGTCCACGAGCGACTGCAATTCCAGCGCATGGATGAGGTCGGTGTTGAAGACCCTGCCGCGATCCTGCAGCGACACCTGCGCGGCGCGGGCTTGCAGCGCGCGGACTTGTCCGAGCGCCTCGGTCATCGACTCCTTCGTTCGGAAGATGCCAAGGTTCAGGCTCATGACCTTCCCCAAGTCGTCCCGGACCTGCCAGGCCCGTTCCGGTCCCTTGTGGTCCATGAGTTGCCCGATCCTCCGTTCTTCGGCCCGCAAAGTGTGATCCGAAATCGCGCGTGGCGCAAGGCCGCGCAGGGATTCGGCGGCGCGCAGACCGGCCCGGCGGCCGAACACGATCGTTTCCAGCAGCGAGTTTCCGCCCAGGCGATTGGCTCCATGCACGCTGACGCAGGCACATTCGCCGGCCGCATAGAGGCCCGACAGCTCGGTTTCCCCCCATTGGGTGGCCTTGACGCCGCCCATCTGATAATGGGCGCCTGGTTGGACCGGAATCGGACTTTCCACCGGGTCCACCCCGGCGAATTCGATCGCCAGTTGCCGGATTTGCGGAAGCCGTTCCTGAATTTTCGCGCGCCCCAGGTGGCGCAAGTCCAGCAGGATGCAGCCGTCCATCCCGCGGCCTTCCAAGATCTCCCGCCCGATGGCCAACGAAACGGTCGAGCGGGGGGCCAGTTCCATCTGCTCCGGCGCGTAGGTCTTCATGAACCGTTCGCCCAGCGTATTCAACAAGTAGCCGCCCTCGCCTCGCGCCCCTTCGGTGATCAGGATGCCCGTGCTTTTGAGCGTGGTGGGATGGAACTGGACGAACTCCATGTCTTCGAGCGGCGCCCCGGCCCGGTAGGCCAGGGCCATTCCGTCGCCGGTGTTGATCACCGCGTTGGTGGAGGTCAGGAACACCCGCCCGCTCCCGCCGGCGGCCAGGAGCACGGCTTTCCCGACGATGGCGTGGAGCCCGCCGCGAACGAGGTCCCAGGCCACGACTCCGCGGCAGACCCCCTCCTCGACGATCAAGGAGGTCACGTACCATTCCTCGTAGACGAACACCTGACGTTTGAGCAGCTGTTCATACAGGGCATGGAGGATGGCATGGCCGGTCCGGTCGGCGGCATAGCAGGTGCGCACCGCCCCGGCTCCGCCGAAGGGCCGCTGCGCGATCCGGCCATGCTCGTCGCGGCTGAAGATGACGCCCAGACGCTCCAGGTCCAGGATGTCGCCTGGCGCTTCGCGACACATGGTCTCGATGGCGTCCTGGTCGCCCAAGTACTGGCTTCCCTTGGCCGTGTCGAAGGCATGGGCTTCCCAGGAGTCATGCTCGCCGAGCGCCGCGTTGATGCCCCCCTGCGCGGCGACCGAATGGCTGCGCACGGGATGGACTTTGGACAGAATGGCCACGTCCAGGTGCGGATGGGCTTCGAGCGCGGCCAGGGCCGCCCTCATGCCGGCCAGGCCGGCGCCGACGATGACCAGGTCGTGGACCTTCATGCGTCCAGGCTTGTCCGAAGGCTCGGCGCGGGAATAAATCTGCGGGATTTCATGGGCCTATGATGGCCCAACTCAGCCGGATTACGCAAGGCAACAAAGCCCCGGCTTTCCCTTCACGGACCTCGGTGGAGTATGGTATACCAGAGCCCGAACGTAGACGGAGCCGCCTTCCACCCAACCACCGTCAACCCGGGAGTCATGAGCCCACGATGAATCGCGCCGACTTGCTCAAGCCGACAGACCAGTTTCTCCACCGCCATCTCGGTCCGTCCGAGGTGGATATCCAACACATGCTGGCCACCCTGGGCCTCACGTCGCTGGACGCCCTGATCGACGCGACGGTGCCGGAGGACATCCGGCTGCGCAAGCCGCTGGCGCTCGGCGCGCCCTTGAGCGAACATGAAGCGCTGGCCGCCTTGCGTGCGCTGCATGATCGGAATCAGGTCTGCCGGTCCTTCATCGGGATGGGCTACTACGATTGCGTCACGCCCCCGGTCATTCAGCGCAACATTCTGGAAAACCCCGGCTGGTATACGGCCTATACCCCCTATCAGGCCGAGATCGCCCAGGGGCGGCTGGAAGCCCTGATGAATTTTCAGACCATGGTCTCAGACTTGACCGGCCTGCCTGTGGCCGGCGCGTCCTTGCTCGATGAGGCCACCGCTGCGGCGGAGGCCATGACGATGTGTTTGCGGGTCGCCCAGCACGAGGGCCGCACAGACCGGCACCGGTTCTTCGTGGCCGAGGACTGCCATCCCCAGACGATCGCCGTGATGCAGGGGCGGGCGATGCCGCTGGGCATCGTCCTGGAAGTCGGTCGGCCGGACGACACGGTCGTCGCCAGGCCGGATCTGTTCGGGCTCCTGCTCCAATATCCGGCGACCGACGGCGCGCTGATCGACCACCGCGGCCTCATCACGCGGGCGCATCAAGCGGGCGTGCTGGTGGTCATGGCCACGGACTTGCTGGCCTTGACGGTGCTCCGAACGCCCGGCGAATCGGGCGCCGATATCGCCGTCGGGTCCAGCCAGCGCTTCGGCGTCCCGATGGGCTTCGGCGGTCCCCACGCGGCGTTTTTGGCCTGTAAGCAAGAGCACGTCCGTCAGATGCCGGGGCGGCTCATCGGACTCTCCAAGGATGCAGCCGGGAAGCCGGCCTACCGCATGGCGCTGGCGACCCGCGAACAGCACATCAGACGCGAAAAGGCCACCAGCAATATCTGCACCGCGCAAGTGTTGCTCGCAATCATGGCCGGTATGTATGCGGTCTATCACGGGCCGGAGGGGCTGCGCCGGACTGCTGAACGGGTTCATGGCTTGACGGCGATGCTGGCGGACGGGCTGCGCCGCCTGGGTCACGGGATTGCGCACCAGGCGTTCTTCGACACGCTCAAAGTGACGCCGGCCGGCGCCTCTGCCGAGCAGATTGCGGTTCGTGCGACGGAGCGGCGGATCAACCTGCGCCGCTTCGAAGACGGGTCCCTCGGCATCGCGTTGGATGAAGTGACGACGGCGGACGAATTGACCGCCCTATTGGATTGCTTTGCCGGAGGCAAACCGCTGACGTTCACGCTGGGCGAGCTGGCCGCGAAGAGCGAGCGGTGCATCCCGCCGGCTTTGGCGCGGACCAGCCCGTTCCTCACGCACGAGGTGTTCCATCGGTATCACTCCGAGCACGAGATGCTCCGCTACATCAATCGATTGCAGGCCAGGGACCTCTCGATGATTCATTCGATGATCACGCTCGGGTCCTGCACGATGAAACTCAATGCGACCGTGGAGATGATTCCGGTGACCTGGAAGGGATTCGGTCGCATGCATCCCTTCGCGCCGGTCGAACAGACGCGCGGGTACGAGACGATGTTCCGGCAGTTGGAGGCTTGGCTGGCGGAGATCACGGGGTTTGCGGCCGTGTCGCTCCAGCCCAATGCCGGGTCCCAGGGCGAGTATGCGGGGCTCATGGTCATCCGGGCCTATCACCGGGCTCGCGGACAGAGCGGGCGGGATGTCTGCCTGATTCCGGTCTCCGCGCACGGGACCAACCCGGCCAGCGCCGTCATGGCCGGCATGAAAGTCGTGGCGGTGGCTTGCGATGAGCGGGGCAACGTGGACCTGGCCGATCTGGAAGCCAAGGCGGAGCAGCATCGCGATCGGCTGGCGGCCCTGATGATTACCTATCCTTCCACGCACGGGGTCTTCGAAGAAGGCATCCGCAAGGTCTGCGCCATCATCCATGCGCGCGGCGGGCAGCTGTATATGGACGGGGCCAACATGAACGCGCAGGTGGGCCTCTGCCGGCCCGGAGACATTGGCGCCGATGTCTGCCATCTGAACTTGCACAAGACGTTCTGTATCCCGCACGGAGGCGGCGGGCCCGGCATGGGGCCCATCGGGGTCGCGGCGCATCTGGCGCCGTTCCTGCCCGGCCATCCGCTCCGCGAGACTGGCGGAAGCCAGGCCATCAAGCCGATCGCGGCGGCGCCATACAGCAGCGCGAGCATCTTGCCCATCTCTTGGGTCTACATCGCGCTCATGGGCGGGGAAGGACTGACCCAGGCCACCAAGGTGGCGATCCTGAACGCCAATTACATGGCGAAGCGGCTGGAGAAACATTTCCCGGTCCTCTATGCCGGCGCGCGCGGATTTTGCGCCCACGAGTTCATCCTGGACCTGCGTCACTTCAAAGACCAGGCCGGCGTCGAGGTGAACGACATCGCCAAGCGCCTGATGGACTATGGATTCCATGCGCCGACCATGTCCTTCCCGGTCGCGGGCACTCTGATGATCGAGCCGACGGAAAGCGAATCCCGAGCCGAACTGGATCGCTTTTGCGAGGCGCTGATCGCGATTCGCGGCGAGATTCGGGACATCGAGGACGGGCGCGTGCCGCGCGACGATAATCTCTTGAAGCATGCGCCGCACACGGCCCAGACGGTGACGGCTGCCGATTGGAAACATCCCTACAGCCGCGAGCAGGCGGCGTTTCCGGCTCCCTGGGTGCGCGAATCCAAGTTCTGGCCTGCCGTGGCGCGAATCGACAATGCCTACGGGGATCGGAATCTGGTCTGTACCTGTCCGCCGATGGAACAGTACTAGCGGCTGCTGAAAAAGGTTCCCAACTTTGTTCTCGGTCGTCCGTCTGCGGCCGCGCCACGGGGAAGACGCGCGCTTTGCGCGCGTGGGGCGGGTGGGTGTGAATGAGACCTTTTTGAGCAGCCTGTGGAGTTTGAAGGCGGTGTATAATTTCCCAGCCATGCTTCTTGGATTAGCAAGAGGTGAAAAGATGCGCTGGTTGCGGGTCGGGATGATTGTTGCGGCTCCCCTCATTCTCTCCGGCTGCCACTATTATGAGGAGTTCCGGATGATGAAGGGCACGGCCGACATCCGGTCCGAAACGGCTGATCTGATCCGGGCCTACCGCGAGTGTATGGAGCGGTATGAGAAGGAGCCGGCAAAGGCACGCGAGTACTGCTCCGGTTACTCCCAAACTCTGCGCGAGATTCAGCCGGCCGCCATGGGAGCCGCCGGACGGGACTCTGGCAAAGAGAAACCCTAGATAGAAGGAGGCAGCGATGACGGCCAATGGATTGTTCGGCGTGGCGGTGTCGGCCATGCTGATGTTGTATGCAATCGGAGCCCCGGCGTTTGCCGCGGATCAGCCGATCGAGGACGGATCGAAAATTACGATCACGTCTCCCAAGGATGGCGACAGGGTTGGTGGCACCTTCGACCTCCAGTATGATTTGACCAAAGGCTCTCAGGCAGCCCATGCCCACGTCTATCTGGACGGTCAGTATCAGAAAGGCTTCGGCAGCACGTTCAAGGGGATCGCTCCGGGCAAGCATCAGATTACGGTGACCGGCGCGACCAAGGATCACAAGCCGGTTGCCGCGACGCAGACGATCATGGTCGAGGTCAAGTAGCGTTTCTCTACGACATGGGCGGGGCGTCGTCCTGACGACGCCCCGCCCCCCTTCCCCTCCACGCCAAGCATCGCAAAATTTCAACAACCTGAGCCGATGGCGTTCGCTCATGGTCGCGCCCTTGGCTTGTGCCGGCAAGGGTTGTATAGTGAAAACAGTGGGCGCGCGCAGAAAGGCAGGTGATGGCCATGGAGCATCTTCCTGATCTAAACCGCCGGGCGTTTCTGGTGAGGACCGGGCTCACGTTGAGCGCGGGGCTACTGTCCGGCGTTCTGCCCCCGTTGTCGCAAGCAACTCCCGCCGCCTCGTCGTCCAAGCTCGATACCTGGGCATCGGTGCGCAAGCAGTTCTTTCTCTCGCGAGACTTCATCCACATGACGGGTTTCCTGCTGGCCTCGCACCCGGCTCCGGTGCGTGCCGCGATCGAGCGGCATCGCCGCGGCCTCGACGAGAACCCGGCCCATTACTGGTTCGACAACGAGGAGAAGTTCGAGGCGGAGGTGCTGCGGGCTGCGGCCGAGTACATGGGCGTCAATCCCGCCGACATCGCCCTGACCGACAGCACGACCATGGGCCTGGGGCTTTTGTACGGAGGGCTGGCTCTGCGCGAAGGACAGGAAATTCTCACGACGACCCACGACCATTATTCGACACAGGTCTCCTTGCAACACCGGGCCGAGCGGACCGGCGCGTCGGTGCGGACGATTCCCCTGTATCAAGACCTGAAGACCGTCTCGAAGCAGGAGATCGTCGAGACCCTCATCCGGGACATCAGGCCGCAGACCCGCTATGTGGCCGTTACCTGGGTCCATTCGAGCACCGGACTCAAGCTACCGATCCGCGAGATGGCCGATGCGCTCGCCAAGGTGAACGCGTCTCGCGAAGAAGCCGACCGCGTGATCTTCTGCGTGGACGGAGTGCACGGGTTCGGCGCGGAGGACGTCACGATGGCGGACCTTGGCTGCGATTTCTTCATCGCCGGCTGCCACAAGTGGATGCTCGGTCCTCGAGGCACCGGGGTGGTCTGGGGCAAGCCAAGCGCCTGGCCCCTGGCCCAGGCGACGATTCCCACGTTCAACATGGAGGCCTACCGGATCTGGATGAAGGATATGCCCCCTCACGATGTCCCCACGTCGGCGATCATGACTCCCGGCGGGTTTCACTCCTTCGAGCACCGGTGGGCCTTGAACGAGGCCTTCCGGTTTCATCTGTCGATCGGCAAGGCGCGCATTGCCGAGCGCATCCATGCGCTGAACCGGCAGCTGAAGGAAGCGATGGCCCGCATGAAGCATGTGACGATCCGTACGCCGCTGGCGGAGGACCTCTCGGCCGGGATCGTCTGCTTCGAGATCGACGGCTTGAAACCGGAGCAGGCGGTCGCCCGCTTGCGCGAACGGAAGATCATCGCGAGCGAAACCCCCTATGCCGTCAAGTACGTTCGCTTGGCCCCAAGCCTCCTGACATCGCCGGAGGATGTCGAGAAGACGGTACGGGCGGTCAAGACCCTCACGAGCTGAAGCGTATGCGCGACCGGCGGGCGACGGAAGGGCAGAATCTCGACGTAGCTGCCTATGCGGCTCGTCTCGCCTATCGCGGCAAGCTCGATCTTTCCGTGGACACCTTACGTGGTCTCCATGAAGCCCATGCGTTCACCGTGCCCTTTGAGAACCTGGACGTGCATCTGGAGCGGCCGATTTCCCTCGACCCGTCGGTTCTCTTCAAGAAGATCGTTCAGGAGCGGCGGGGCGGGTATTGCTTCGAATTGAACGGACTCTTTGCGGTGATTCTGGAAACGCTCGGGTTCACCGTCCACCGGCTCATGGCGCGGGTGCTGTACGGCGCGGCCATGGTCAGACCGCTCAGTCACGAAGTGTTGCTGGTGGACGTCGAGGGGGCCCGCTGGATTGCCGACGTCGGCTTCGGTGGAAACGGGCTCATTGCTCCCTTCCCCCTCTGCGCCGGCCACGAAGAGCGACAGTACCAGGACCATTTTCGCCTGATCGGGCATGAGGACCGGAACAGGAGGACGTTTGCGCTCCAGTTCGAAACCCGTGGCACGTGGCATGACCTCTATGAGTTTACGCTTGAACCGTACCGGCCAGAGGATTATATATTGGCCAACTACTATCACTCGCATGCGTCGGATTCCCTCTTTGTGCAGCACGTCATTTGCACGAAACCGACCATCGAGGGTCGCGTGACGCTCCTCGATCGAAAACTCAAGGTTCGGACCAAAGGCGTGACCCAACACTCCACAGTGAACCTCCTCGACGATTTCCAGACGCTCCTGAAGGCCCACTTCGGGATCGAGCATGACGGGATCGCCGGGGGTGTCGCACGAACATGGGACCGACTTGGCGTCTAACTCCTCTCTCCTGGCGAAACCAGCCGGTCTGACACTCAGCTCATGGGAGCGCCTTGCCCATGCCTTCGAAGGAGAAGTCTGCGATATCGTCGCCGCCGATTGCCGGCAGGTGATCGGACGGGCTGTCGACGGTCTGCGCCGCGACTTCTCGCAAGCCACCCTGCTCGATCTGGGCTGTGGAATCGGGACGTTTATCCAGACCCATGGCCGCCGCTTCCGGTCCGTCTGCGGAGCCGATTTCTCGTCGAACATGTTGCGGTATGCGAAGCGCCGCTGCCAGGGCGTTCCCAAGGTGCGGTGGATGCAAGCCGACCTGAGTCAGATCGATCACGCAGCGATGCCGACCGGAGACGTGACGGTCTGCCTGAACGTCGTCACCTCTCCGAGCAAGCGGATCAGGAACAAGATGCTGCGGTCTCTGTGGAAGCTGACCAACGCCGGCGGCACCACGTTGCTCGTGGTGCCCTCGCTCGAGTCCACGCTCTTTGTACATCGCACGATCAAGCGGGACCAGCTAACGGGCGCCTCGAAACGCAAGCTGCTCTCCCAGGGCATTCTCATGTGCGACGGCGTGGCGCAAAAGTATTTCTCGAAACGAGAGGTACTCGACTCGATGCAGAAGGCGGGCTTCCGCAAGTGCACGGCCCGCCGCGTGTGGATTCCCTGGTCGGAAGAAGGGCTGGAGGACGGCCATCCGCGACTCAATGGGAAGGCGCTGCCCTGGGACTGGCTCGTCTTGGGGCACAAGTAGGAGATCGGGTGCCCGCTCCGCATTCCCCGGCGTGACGTGAGACGCGCTTAGCGTGCGACCGGAATTGAGAGGTCGGTGGACGCCCTGTTGGCATCCGGGGGCTCAAAGCCTTGCAGGAAGTTCACCAGCCCCTGTAGCAGCTTTTCGAAGCGGTGGAATTCTGCGGGATTATCGACGGCACGGATCAGCCAGGTGGAATTGATTTCCAGCTGGATGCAGGGCACGCCGTGACCGGACACCCATTTGGTGATCGTGTGATGGTGCCGGGCCGGGAAGTAATCGTTCGAGAAGTCCCGCACCCCCGCTCCGCGTAACGCATCCTCCAGTTGTCCCAGAACTTCCGCCCGCTCCAAGAGCGACTTGCCGCCCATCGTTCCAAAGTCCACCGCATAGGGTCGATCCGCATGCGATGTGTGTAAGTCGAGGACGAGAACCGGCTGGATCTCCTGGAGCAATTTCGACAGGGTCTCTTTAAACGTATTGTCGTCGTCGTAATTGGGGTCCGACGGACTTTCATACACGGTATAGATCGCCGTGGCGCCCGTCAGTTTGTGCAGCATGACGGCGAGGGACCCGGTGCCTCGGTCCGCCGCCTTGCGCGTCCCTTCTCTGGTCTGCGCGGTAGCATGGCCGGCCACGACCAGCACCGGCGACGTGCCCAAGTCGATGGCGAACCAGTTCTCTCCCGGGGGGGCCTTCACATCGTAGTACTGGGCAAAGGCCTTCTCGTGCTCGATGGTTTCCCTGACATGGTTCTTGGTGACGAGGATTTCGTGACCGGCTGGGGACTCGCGGCTTTGGGGAAGACCGGATTGGCATCCGGTCGAGCAGACACCCAGCATCGCGATGATGCAGAGCAGTCGTTGCATAGGCATCATACGGCCGTGCGGGGGCGCATGCCCCCTCCCCCAGGGACCTGGGGAAGGCGTTTCAGCAAGCTTGTTGCCGCAGGTACACCGACTGGAGCCCCACGATCGTTTTTCCGTCGCGAATGGTGCCGTCCTGGATCAACGCCATGGCTTTTCCCAGCGGCATCTCGGCGATCTCCAGCACCTCGTCTGGTTCCAGCCGCTGCTTGCTTGGGGACAGATCGGTTCCCAGGTAGATGTGGATGACTTCGTCGGCGAATCCCGGGGCTGTGAAGATGCTGGCGAGGAGTTCGAGCGACCCGGCCCGGTAGCCGATCTCTTCTTCCGTTTCGCGCGCGGCGCAGAGGATGGGGGCCTCGCCCGGGCTCAACTTGCCGGCCGGGATTTCATAGATGAACCCGCCGGCGGCATGACGGAATTGCCGGACCAGGACGACGGTCCCGTCGTCCTTCAGCGGCACCACGGCGGCGGCGCCTGGGTGGCGGATCGTTTCCAGCTCGACAGTGGCTCCGTTGGGCAAGGTGACCGTGTCCAGGTTCAGCGTCACCACCCGTCCCGTATAGATGTTCCTGGTCACCCGGCGCTACTTCCTTTTGTAAAAAGGCAGCTTCACGACGACGGCCGGATGCACACGGCCCCGGATGTCAATCTGAAGCGGAGTGCCCGGTGCGCTGAGCTTCGCCGGGACATAGCCCAGGCCGATGCCTTTCTGCAAGCGGGGCGACAAGTTGCCGCTGGAGACGAGGCCGACGTCCTGCCCGTCCGACAGGATTGTCATCCCATGGCGGGGCACGCCTTTTTCGAGCAATTCAAACCCGACCAGGCGCTTGGCCGGACCGGTCGCTTGCTGCTCCTGCAGAGCCCGGCTGCCGATGAACTCTCCTTTGGTGAAATCCACGGTGAACGCCGCGCTGGCTTCCAGCGGCGTGGTCTGCTCGTCGATATCGTTCCCGTACAGGAGGTATCCGACTTCCAGGCGAAGCAAGTCGCGGGAGCCCAAGCCGCAGGGTTTGAGGCCGGCGGACGCGCCGGCCTTCATCAGCGCATCCCAGACCGTCTTGGCCGACGGCGAGGGCAGGTAGAGTTCGTAGCCGACTTCGCCGGTGTAGCCGGTTCGGGAGACGACGCCGTGGGCTCCCAAGACATCGGTTTCCAGGCATTGCCGCGGCTTCAGCGTGTCGGCCGCGGGACACAGGGCCATCAGGATGGACGGGGCCTGCGGCCCTTGCAGCGCGATCTGCGCCAGCTCGTCGCTCTCGTCGCTGAGGCGCACGTCGCCCTGCGGCGCCTTGGCGCAGAACCAGGCGAAGACCTTGTCGCGGTTCGAGGCGTTGATGCAGAGGAGGAACCGGGTGGTGGTCAGGCGATAGATGAAGATATCGTCCATGATCCCGCCGGTTGGGTTGCAGACCATCGAGTATTGCGCGGCCCCCACCGCCAAGGGTGCGACGTTGCTCGTCACGACCTTCTGCAGGAAGGCCAGCGCATCGCGGCCCTCCACCGTGAAGCGACCCATGTGGCTCACGTCGAAGAGCCCCGCGGCGGTGCGGACGGTCTGGTACTCGTCCACGACGCCCGAATATTGGATCGGCATCTCCCAGCCGGCGAAATCCACCAGCTTGGCGCCGGCCGCGACGTGTCTGTCATAGAGTGGTGTTCGTTTCATCATCCCCCTACCGTAATCCGAGCAGTTCGACTTCAAAGGTCAGCGTGGCGTTGGGCGGGATCACATTGCCGGCTCCTCGCGGGCCATAGGCGAGGTCCGGCGGGATGATCAACTTCCGCTTGCCGCCGATTTTCATCGTGCCGACCCCTTCATCCCATCCCTTGATGACCTGCCCGGCTCCGACGCGAAAGGAAAAGGGCTGGCCGCGATCCAGCGAACTGTCGAACTTGGTGCCATTGGCCAGCCAGCCTGTGTAGTGGACCGTGGCCTGGTCGCCCAACTCGGCTTGCCGGCCCTTCCCTTCCACCAGATCAATGTATTGGAGCCCCGAGTCGGTGGTGACTGCCGGGCCGCCCGCTGGCTTGTCCCCGGCCTTCTCGCCGGCCCCCGCCCAGGGGGCTAAGGCGAATGTTCCCAGAATGGCGGCGACGATCATCCACTGTGTCCTCATGCTGGTCCTCTCCCTTCGAGCAACTCATTCGCGCGTTGCCAGGGACCGGATCGAGCCCTGCCGCTCGATTCAGATCCCCGGTTCCGAGAACAGGGCCAGGCTGGCTGTGTAGCCATGCAGGAAATTGCTTCCGCCCACCGGGCCGATCTCCCCCTGCGCGAAGAACCCGGCCACCGGAATGTCGCCGGCCCGTTCCCGCAGCACGCCGACGTCGTGATGCGGCCGTCCGAACAGCCCTTGTCCTCGCCCGCAGCAACTGAAGAGAAGCGCCCCCAACGGCGGCTTCTCATGCCTGGTCCGATCCAGGGCGAGCAACAGGTTCAGGTCTTCGCTGGCCGATTTGGCATCGCGCAGGTGAAACTGGACGGTCTGGCCTTCCTGGACATGGTCCCCGATGGCCACGCTGCCCGAGCCGCGGTCGGCGCCGATCAGGTTGCGGATCAGGAAGTCGCCCCGCTCGAACCGCTCTCGATGCTCGTCAATGACGATGCCGACATGCAAGGCTTGGTGCGCCATGCGCCGCTCTTCGCCGGCCAGGGATTCAAACACGGCCTGAAGCCGGTCCAGCGCCGGCGCCCCGCCCAGCTCATGGATCACGTTCTGTTCCGACTTGGTCACGACATAGGGGGCCCCGATCGGCCGGCAGCCCTGCGACACGACGGTTCGGATGGAGACGGGTCCGGACAGGGCCACCCCGACGAGGCCTCCGTCGTGCACCTCGCCGTTCAAGAGCAGGCGATGGTCGCCCTGATCATGACCCCCTCCGGCCAGCCCGCCGATGGCTGCGGCTCCGGGCCAGCGATCGGCGAGCACCGAGAGCGCCTCCGTCATCGGCGTGGTGAAGGGATCGGCCAGCAGGATAAAGGTCGGCTGCTCGTCCTCCTCGCTGAGGTTGTCCGGCCAGCGGTCCAGGGCCGGGTCCTCCGCTCCTTCCGGCACGAAGAAGCGCAACGGCGTGGCCCGGACGCCCGGCATGCGGGCGGCCCAGAGGGTCACTGCGGCAGCCTCTTCGATCTCTTCCATCCCGGCGATGATGCCCTCCCCCGTACAGCCCAGGAGGACCGTCGGGGCCAACTCGGCCCGGACGGCGTCCGAGAGCGCGCCGGCTTGGTCTGCATACTGGATCGAGAAGAACAGAAAGGCCAGGTCCGCCGCCCCGCCGAGCCTTTCTCTCACCTGACGGGCGAGGGCCTGTCCGGCGGTTCCCGCATCCCGCTCACGCGAGACCGACGAGGCAAATCGCAACCCTGACTCCTGATCGTCCGGCATCCTGTTGTTCCTGGAATAAGCTGCTGAAGCAGGTTAGGTGACCAAGTCGGACCGTTCGCCCCGCTCGGTTTGGAGCTTCTTGTGGTACCGCCACAGATAGGAATGAAAGTCATCCAACTGCGCCAGCAGGTAGTGGAGTTCGGTCGGGTCCTGGGTTTCCAGCGCGCGGGTCATCCGGGTTTGCAGGAATTCGGCGAAGGCCTGGGTCTTCTCCAGAGCCGTCACCAGCTTCAGACCGCCACCGATTTGATATTCAGCCATGGTTCCTCATGTCGTACAAGAATCTCCCTGTTGCGGGGCACGCCGTGTCCACGGCAAGGATAGCCGCGCCTTCGCGCAAAAAGCAAGCGAGGGAAGTCGGTGCTTGCGCCCTACGGAGCAGGTCGGGCCGGCTGGCCGTGTCCGGTGCCCAGCAGGGCCCTGAGCCGACCGAGCGAAATGGCCTCCACGCGGCGGCCATCCCGTCCTTCCACGGTCACTGCCATGGTCAGCGCGTTGAGAATGGCCTCTTCCGTCGCCTCGACGGTTGCGGTAAAGAGCGGGTTGAGGTGGGTATCGGCCAGATGGGTCATGGTAAACGTCGGGTCTTTCGGATAGTGTGGAATCGTATTGCCGGTTGAAAAGGCCAAGATGAAATCCCCGCTCCCATGCCGCGCCGTTGAGCCGGTCCTGGCCAGGCCCAGCGCTGCCCGCTTGGCCAGGCGTCCGAGTTGGCGGGCCTCCAACGGGGCATCCGTGGCGATGAGGATAATGATGGACCCTTCCTGACCGGAGAGCCACGATTCGCGCGCCGTCAGCCGGGCCTCGTCTTCTTGGGGCCGCCGACTCTGTTGGGACTTGGAATCGTTGTCGTACAATTTTCCCACGGGAACTCCGGCCACAAGAAGTTCGTCCCGCCGGCCGTGATTGGCATTAACCAGGACGCCGATCGTGTAGCCCCCCTCCTCCGCCGGAAGCCGGCGGGACGAGGTGCCGATCCCGCCTTTGAAGCCGTAGGAGACCATCCCGGTCCCGGCCCCCACCGCTCCTTCCGTCACGGGCCCGTCTTTGGCCCCATCCAGCGCGGCGATCACATCCGCCTCGGACACATGCCGGCCCTGGCTGTCGTTCAGCCGGCTGTCGTCGCATTCGGCCACCAGGGGCGTGAGCGTGTCGTCGGTGATGCCGATGTCCGGGTACCGTTTGATCATCCAGCTCATGACCCCATTGGCCACGCGCGGGACGTTGAGGGTGTTGGTCAGCGCGATGGGGTATTCCAGGAACCCGGATTCCGCCACCCAAGCGAGCCCGGTCATCTCCCCGGTGCCGTTCAGCACGAACGAGGCGGCCGGCACCTTCTTGTGCCAGACGTCTTCCCGGGGAATGACCACGGTCAGGCCGGTACGCACCGGTCCCTCTCCCGGCTTCAGCACCCCCTGCCCCTTGATCAGCGTAACCTGTCCGACCGTCACGCCCGCGACATCGGTGATCGCGTTCAGGGGCCCAGGCTGGTATCGCCCGATCGCAATGCCCAGATCGCGGGCCCGGTGCCGTGGTTCTTCCGTTCCGGCCGGCCGGCCGCTGCCGGCCGTCGCGGCGGTGCCGGAGAGCAGGAGCAACATCGCAAGGAGCCCGGCCGACCAGCTGGCCCGATGCAGCCTGGCATGATCCGGTTGTGACATGGTCGTTCCCCCCATCGGTTCAGTCCCGTGCACCCCCGACATGATCCAGCCTGGCCTTGCAGACAGGACAGTGCTCGAGCGCCGCCAGGTCAATGACCCACGAACTATGCGGCCGGCTGGCCACCATGGTCCACACCAGCTTGGCCGAACAATGGGGGCAACGGAGCGCGGCCGTGAACCAGACGAACGTGGCCGCGCCGAGAAAGAGTCCGCAAGCGGCCAAGGCCATGAACAGGCGGCCTCCCGAGGTGAGCGAGAAAAACGCCGCGGTCAGGAGGCCCAGGGCTCCGGTAAATCCGGCGACGGTCACGTAGAGCTTCCAGGCCTGGCCGGTGGCGATGATCCAACTGGAGGCTCCTCGGCTCATGCCAGGCTTTCAGATTTCATGGGTCGAGTCTGGCTCCGGCACCGTGACCTCGATCCCCGGATGCTCGGAGCGGATCGCCGCGGCCAGCGAGAAGGACTGCTTCTCTTCCCCATGCACTACGAAAATCTTGTCCGGCGCAGGCGTGATGGCCCGGACATAGGCCAGGAGATCGTTGCGGTCCGCATGGGCCGAGAGCCCGTTGAACCGGACCACTTGCGCGCGCCGAGGGGTTAAGACGCCGAAGATCGGGACCGTCTCCCACCCTTCAACGAGTTTCCGGCCCAGGGTGTGCTCGGCCTGAAACCCCACGATGGCGATTACATTGGCTTCGTCCTGAATCGCATGTTTGAGGTGATGGACGACGCGGCCTCCTTCGCACATCCCGGAGGCTGCGATGATCACGCAAGGGCCCTTCATCGAGTTCAGGTTCTGGCTTTCCTGCACGGAGCCGACATAGTGGATATAGCGGGCGATAAAGGGATCTCCCTCCGAGGTGAGGGCCCGGTACGTCTCCTCGTCGTAGCATTCCGGATGTCGGCGGAAGATCTCGGTGGCGCGCAGGGCCATGGGCGAATCAATGTAGATCGGCAGCGGGTCGATCCGCCCTTCTTTCACCAGGTCCTTGATCCACATGACGATATCTTGCGTCCGCCCCACCGCAAACGCCGGCACGATGATCTTGCTCCGGTGGGCGACGGCGTGAGCGACCAGGGCTTGAGCTTTCGCCTTGGCCGCCTCGACGGTTTCGTCGTGGACCCGGTCCCCATAGGTGGATTCGATGATCAGGACGTCGCAAGGCGTGGGCGGTTCTGGATCGCGCAAGATCGGCATCTGTTTGCGGCCCAAGTCGCCGGTGAAGAGGATGGTCTTGGTCGAGCCGCCGGCGGTGGCCATGAGGCGGACCGCTGCGGACCCCAGAATATGCCCTGCGTCGTGGAAGGAGGCTTTCAGCCGGGGCCGCACCGACAGGACGTCACCGTAGCGCGTGCTCACAAAGCGTCGAACGATGTCGCGGGCATCGTCGGAATCGTAGAACGGCCGGCGGCAGTCCTTGCCGCGCCGGCGCTCCTTCTTGTTCACGTATCGGCAATCGCTTTCCTGGATGTGGGCGGAGTCGGCCAACATCATTTCCGTCAGGTCCGCGGTGGCGTTGGTGCCGTGGACTTTTCCGGAGAAGCCGTACTTGGCCAGCGCCGGCAAGGCTCCGGAATGGTCGATATGGGCATGGGACAGCAGGACTGCGTCCACCGATTTGGGGTCGAATCCCAGATTCCTGTTCTGTCGCTCGGCCTCCTGGCGGCGGCCCTGGAAAAGTCCGCAATCCAACAGGACGCGGGTCCCTCCGGCTTGGACGAGATGCCGGCTGCCTGTTACGGACCGGGCTGCTCCATGGAAGGAAATCTTCATGGACGTGCCGGGCGTGGATTGGGCTGGGGTGTCTGGCTCGGGGATACTTGCTGGGCGCTCGCAATGATGTCCCAGACTTCCCGGGCCGTCTCCGCATAGTGGAGCAGGTGGAGGTCTTCCGGGCTGACCAGCCCTTCTTCGACCAGCATAGGCCAGTTGATCAGCCGTTCCCAGAAGGCACGGCCCACCAGGACGATGGTGATCCCGTGCACGGTGCCGGTTTGCAGCAAGGTCAGCGCCTCAAACAGTTCGTCCATCGTGCCGAACCCGCCGGGAAAGGCGACCAGTGCCTTGGCCCGGAGGAGAAAATGCATCTTGCGCAAGGCGAAGTAACGGAACTGAAAGCAGAGGGCCGGCGTGATGTAGGGGTTGGGCCGCTGTTCGTGCGGGAGTGTAATGTTGAGCCCCATGGACTTGGCCCCGACGTCCGCCGCGCCGCGATTGGCCGCCTCCATGATCCCTGGGCCCCCGCCCGTCACGACGACGAACTCGCACTCGCCGTTGACCTGGCATGAACTGGAGACCAGGCGTCCGAACTCCCGGGCTTCATCGTAGTAGGTCGACAGAGCGAGCTGGCGGCGTGCGATGGCCACCGAGCGCCGGCGGTCCGGATCGTCCGGCTGCTGGCGTAGCACCTCTTCTGCTTGGGCCAAGTGGCGCTGCGCTTCGGCCGGTTCGCACAGTCGCGCGCTGCCGAAGACCACGACGGTGGAACGGATCCCTTCGTCCTGCTGGATCAGTTCCGGCTTGAGCAGTTCGAGCTGCAGGCGCACCGGCCGCAACTCGTCGCGGCTCAGAAAATCTGGGTCTTTGTCGGCCCGGCGGTAGGAGGGAGATTGCAGTAACGCTTCGAGGAGCTTCTCTTCCTTTGAGTTGGGCTTACCCATAGGCGGCCTATTATAGCGGGGTGTTTCGGAAGGGACAACGTTGGGCCTGTTCAGAAAGGCCAGAAGACATAGCGACTGGCGTTGGCATGTTTGGAAAACGTGTAATACTTGGCGATCCAACGTTCGTCGAACGCCACTTCAAACATATCGATGCCCAGACCGCCTCCTGCCAGGATCATGTCGGCACTCTGCCCTTGAGACTGGGGAATGAACTGGAGAGCCCAGCCGTAATTGACCCGCGAATACTTGATATCGAGAAACTGATAGACGGCGATAGCCCCTCCGCCCTTGATCCCGATCAGTCGGGTCGGCGCCCCTAGTTCCTCGACGACATCCTTGAACGTCGTCCGGCCTTTCTGGATGAATGCAACTGTCTCCTGATTGATCGGATCGTTGATCGTCACGTGACTGATCACGATGCAGGCAGCCGTAGGTAGAACGCAGGCCGCGATAACCAGCGCGCGCCCCAATCTGCGGACGAAGAAATTGACGCAGGTTTCCATCAATCGACACCGCGGAATCGCCATCGCCCGACGCAAGGTCCGGCTAGGGTCTTATCTGCTTCTTGAATTCCTCCGAGGAGACCATGGCGATGATCTGATTCAGATTGGCTTTCAAGTCGCTCTGGACCCGCATCTCGAATCCGGCCATGTAGAACAACGCGGCCATGACCCCCCAATGCCCTTCCGTCACGTCTGCCCACAACTCTTTGCCATCGGGAGTCAGCACATGGAGGCTTAATCGCATTTTTCCCCAGCCAGCCGCCAGAGGATAGGGGAAAATAAACAAATTATTGCGCAAGTCATCAATCTGCACGACCACCACCGGGCCGGTCGCATCGCGCAGTCTATCGATCGTGGCCACCGAGTAGCCTGAAACCTCCAAGGCGGTCTTCACGCTCTTGGCGATGGCTCGATCCAGCCGCTCGTCTTCCGGCTTGACCTGCGGGCCGGGCATGAACAGGAAAAAATGCCTCCCGACTTGATCCCGTGGCTTGTCGCGAATATCCCTGGCTTTGGACAGCAACGTCACCTTGAGATTGGCCGGAGCCGCGGGCTTCGCCAAGACTTCATCCTCAACCCGAACCGAGACCGATGTCTGGCACCCGCCGAGCGGAACCATGAGCAACAGCCATCCGACAAGAACGAGTCTCACGATGTCATGTCTCCTTGCATGAGGTGCGGTCGGGTTCATCTCAATCGCCCCATGGCCAGAATTGAAACTCCTGCTTGTTCGTCCGTCTCCCGAATATCACGTCATCGACCAGGGCATCCTTGTTGAGGAAGACATAGAGGTCGTCGCTCACAACATACGTCCGGGCCATCGCGACCAAAGGAGCGAAGGCCATCACACGGACTTCGTACCGGTAATATTGCAGAATCTCATGGCTGTTGACTTCGACGATGCGGTCCGGTGCCCCGAGAATTGCGACCACATCGGCTCGCCGGTCGCCCTTCTTGATCAGCTGTATGTCTTCGTTGCGAAACTCGTCGCCCCACGCCCCTCGATTGAAAGAACAGCCACTGAGCAAGGCTACACCGAGGATCAAAGTGCCGAGGACGGCATTGATCCCGATGACTCCGGCAAGGCTCTGTCGCCCCATCGCCTCTCTCCTCCTTCCGGCCGGGCTGGCCATCTACAGCTTGCTCGCCCTGGCCCGTTTAGTCAGCATGAAGTCCTCTTCAAACACCTGATAGGTTGACGGCGATAGCCCCACCCGGTGATAGGCCTGCTGGGCCCCCTGGTTGTCTTTTTCCACGTACAGTCGCACGCCGCAGACGTCTTTTCGTTCCTTGGCTTCGCGGAGCACGTGCCGATGCATGGTTCGATAGACACCTTGGCGGCGCCAGTCCGGGTGGACATAGACGCTCTGAATCCACCAGAAGGTCGCGTTGCGCCAATCGCTCCATTCGAAGGTCACCATGAGTTGGCCGATGACGGTCGGGGTGGGCTGGTGCTGGACTTCGGCCACCAGGTAAAACCCCCGCGCCGGTTCGTCGAAGAGGGCCTTGGTGCCCTGGCGGAGCAACGTCTGGTCCAATTGCCGCCCCTCTGTTTCCTGCGCCATGGCCAGGCTGAAGTTGACAAGCCGATCCAGGTCGCCGACATGGGCCGGTCGGACCAGGAACCGCTCGTCACGGAGCGGCGACGTCATGGCTGCTCGGCCTTTCCCTGCAACTCGCCCACCGGTGAGCTTGCCTGGCTGAGCCAGCCAGGCAAGGGCCGATAGAGGCCGGCGGAAAACTCGAGCTTCATGGCGTCTTCGGGCGGGAGATTGATCGGGATAGCGTGTGTCCTCGGAACAAAGGCAAGATATCCGGTAAACGGATGGATCGCCGTGGGGACGAAGACCATCATCAGCTGTGTCAGCGGGACCACTTGGAGGACCGCCGGCGCCTCGCCCATGACGAATCCCAAGGCCCAGAGTCCGTCTCTGGGGAAGGGAAATACCACGACGGTGCTCCGGCTGAAGCGGGTGCGAAAGTTGAACAGATCGGTCATGCTCTTGAGGGTCAGGTAGATGCTGCGCACGAGCGGAACGTCCTGGATCTTGGCTTCGGCGAGTCGGACCAGCCGTTCGCCGAGAAAATGCGTAGAGACCAGGCCGGTGACGAGGATCAGGCCGAGGAGTGAGATCAGCCCGAGGCCCGGCACGTCGAACTTGGCGGCAGGTCCCAGAAGCGACGCGATCAGCCCGTCAATCGTCTGGAAGAGCGTGTGCAAAATCAGGTAGGTGCCGGAAGCCGGCACGAGAACCAGGAGGCCGGTGAGAAAGTAGCGTTTGAGCTGCCGCGTTCCGGTCATCGTCCTTCCCAAGCGCCAGGCCTGTTCAGGCGCGCATAGAACGTAGTTTAACAGATTCCCATGAGTCGTTCACGAGCGGAATCGGGCCGGCCAGATGTGACAAGCCTGCCGTTGTCGTCGGTTCTATTTCGGCTAGGTCAACGTTTTTTCCGTCGGACCGAGCTGCGCACTTGATCTTGGGCAAGGATTCCTCTACCTTACAGGCTTGTCAGGGCCGCCATTCGTTCGGGGCCTTCTTTCTGCAGCCAGGTGAGGGGTCTGAATAATGACGATGCAAGAGACTTCCAAAAAAGTGAACGTCGACAAGGAATTGTTGGCCATCCTCTGTTGCCCGGATACGAAGCAGGACGTGACGCTGGCGGACGACAGCCTGATCGCCTCGCTCAATGCCCGCATTGAGAAGGGTGAAGTCAAGAACAAGTCAGGCCAGCCGGTCAGCGAGAAACTCGATGGGGGGTTGATCCGGGCCGATAAGAAGATCCTCTATCCCATCAGGGAAGACATTCCCGTGATGTTGATTGAAGAAGGGATTCCGGTCGAAGGCCTCGCCTGACGCCGCCCGTTCTCGCCCGCCCGAGTTCTCGGCAGAGTGCCGAACACCAGTTTTTATCCGTGCCAAGCGCTCTTACGGTCTAAACAGCCGGGGGCCGCTTTGGTCCTGCTCCGTTTTGGAACCGGTCGACGTACCGCATTCCATGCAGAGGTATTCGTAGAGGCTGCCGGTCGGGAGAACCAACAGCAGCCGCTCGCGCGTGGGAGTGGCGCGCCGGCACTTAGGGCAAAACAGCAAAGAAGCGTTGAGGGATTCGTATTGCTCCGGTGCGGAGGGGGCGCGGTGGGTCACCGGCCGAGCTTGCCCCGGGTGGAACGGAGGTCTCGCGCCTCGGTTTGGGCCTCTGGGAGCTGGTGGACGCATGTGTCGGACTCTAACGAAACTGAACGGGAGGGATCACGCGGAGGTCCCGGCGTTGCCCCGCCCTTTCACGACCCACCAAATGGAACGGGTCAACTGAACGGCAATATAGACGGCGAGGCCGATCAGCAGGCCCCGCAGGCCGGCATTCTGCCAGGACCACAAGTCAGGCGCATGCAGGATCAGCCCCAGCGCAATGTGGCCCCCCAACCCCAGGCAGATCGCGAAAATGATCCATTCACGAACCATTGTCGGCGTTCCGTGAAATCACGTCAACGGCAGGGGCGCAAGCCGAATGATGCCGGTATCGAGGCTAGACGGAACTCTTGGCTGACTCAATCTCGGTGGCCGTAATGAGGCTCGCGAGGTAATCAGAGACGAAATTCAAGGCTTCTTCCCGGCCATCAGCCCGCCGCCCCTTCTCCCGCCGTTGCACGGAAAGCTCATGGTCCAGGTCGGATTTTACGTCGCCGAGCACCCGCTGCAGGGAGGCCGGCGTCAGATTTTCGTCCATATCTTCGAGTTCCTGGCAACGGTCGAGCACCCAGTTAAGCCCTTCGATTCTCCCGGCATAGTGCTCCTGATCGGCCAGGTCCAATCGGGCCATGGTGGTGGCGAAGGTCTGCGCCTCGTAGACCAGATTGTAAAAGCTCGTCACGGCGCGTTGTAAGGTCGAATTCATTGTGCCCTCATGAATGAAAGATGACAGTGAGCTCTCATTATACATGAGGGACAGGGTCCGGCAAGGGGTTTTTTTCTGGCGTCAGGTAAACAAAAGCGCGTTGAATTCGGCCATGAAGCCGTAGTAGAGCGGAGCGAAGTCCTTCAGGCTTTCCGGGCTCGTTTCTTTGAGGCGTTTGAAAAAGAAGACCTGATGGCGGGGATCCAACTGTTCCAGCACGTGTCCCAGTTGCGCCATGGTATAGCTGCCGGAGGGCACGCTCAGGACGTAATGCACCAGCCGCTCGACAAATTGCTGGGCTACGTAGTCACTCGAAAGGAATCCTTCCGGGATTTTCCCAGTTTCCAAGAACTCCTGAAAGGGCACCGCCTGGGCTGCAAAGGGAACCGAGGTTGGGGGCGAGCTGTCCATCCATTGCTCCGCAGGGGTGTGGTGGCGGTCGAGGATCGTCCCCACTCTACCCAAGGCAGGTCCGACCCGTCAAGCTTTCCGATGTGGCGCGGCGAGCTTGGGGGTGTTCGTGGGAGCGCAAGGTTCTTGCGCGCAGCCCATATCTATAAGGAGAAAGACAGGGAGTCCTTGCGGAACCCCTCGCCAAACGAAACGGGGAGGGGCGTAATGCCCCTCCCCGTCCCATGTGACTGAACCGGCTTAAGATTACAGCCAGTTCACGCGCTCGGCCGGCCGAATGTAGATCGGCTCTTCGACCTGGATACGGGCGACTTCCTTCCCCGACTTGTTGAAGCCCAG
>SCVN01000006.1 GCA_004296885.1 Nitrospirota bacterium
CCACGTTGGAGGAGCAGTCGGTCGGGCCGCTTGTCAACCCCGTCGAGCATGGCTTTGCCAATCATGACGAGATGGTCGCCAAGATGAAGAAAATTCCCGGCTACCGGAAACTGTTCAAGGCAGTCTTCGGGACGGACGTCACGACCGAGGGGGTCGGGATGGCGATCGCCAGCTTCCAGCGGACGATCCTGTCCGGGAACAGTCCGGCCGACCGCTTCGACCTGGGCGGGGATGAGAAAGCCATTTCGCCGGAGGCCCAGAAGGGTTTGGAGCTGTTCCGCACCAAAGCCCGGTGCACCCGGTGTCATTCCGGATTCAACTTTACCGACGAGAAGTTTCACAACCTCGGCATCGGCTGGGACACCAACACCGTGGATCTCGGCCGGTACATGGTGACGAACAACCAAGCCGACATCGGCGCGTTCAAAACGCCGACCTTGCGGGAAATCTCCCGCAGCGCCCCTTATATGCACGATGGACGATTCAAGACACTCGAGGAAGTGGTGAATTTTTACAACCAGGGCGGGGTCAAGAACCCCCATCAAGACGAATTGGTCATTCCGCTCGAACTGACGGACCAAGAAAAACGCGACCTCGTGGCGTTTCTCCGGACGCTGAACGGGGAGGGCTGGCAGCACATCAAAGCGCCGACGTCTTTTCCGAAGTGACGGTGGCGGACTAAATGGGCACAGGGGCCGGGGCCTCAAGACGAGGCTCCGGCCGCTCGTTGCAAGCAGGCCAGCACCTGCGCATCTTCCACTTGTATGAAGTTCTCGTAGCGGGTGCCCACCGCGAAGAAGGGCTCCGGTGCCAGCAACCGGACCAGCTCATCCACCAGCTTGCCGACTTCGCGCAAGGTCTCCGGCGGCCCGACCGGAATGGCCGCCACCAATCGCTTCACCCCCACACTCCTTAGCGCCTGGATCGAAGCCAAGAACGTGGCCCCCGTCGCGATCCCGTCATCCACCAGCAGAACGGTGCGTCCGCTCAGGTCCGGCAAGGGCTTTCCGCTCCGATAGAGGACCTGCCTCCGGACAATCTCCTCCTGCTCCGCCTGGATGGTCCGGTCCAGATAATCGCCGGGGGCGGCCGATCTGACGAGAACCTCTCTAGCTTCTGGGTTGAGATAGACGGTCCCCGTCTCCGTCACGGCACCCAGCGCATACTCGGGATTGCCTGGCGCACCCAGCTTGCGCACGAGAAAGACGTCCAGCGGGAGCTGCAAGGCGGCACTGATCGCAGCCCCCACCACCACGCCGCCGCGCGGCAGGGCCAGGACGAGCGCCTGCGGATCGCGTCGGTAGACGCCCAACCGCTCGGCCAGCAGGCGGCCCGCTTCGTCACGATCGCGCAACATCGGCGTGCCCCCTTCACTCCATCGTCAGGACCGCGGCTCCTTGGATCGTCCCGGCTTTCAATTGTTGCAGCGCCTGGTTCGCCTCCTCCAACCGGAACCGTTGCGTATGCGGCCTGATGGGAATAGCGGCGGCTTCCCGCAGGAGATCGAGCCCGTCTTGTTTCGTATTGGCCGTGACGCTGCGGATCGTCCGCTCGCCGAACAGATCGCGGTCGTAGTTGATCGGCGGGATGTCGGTCATGTGAATACCGGCGATGGCCACCGTCCCGCCCCGGTCCAGGGCTCGTAAGGCGACGGGCACGATCTCGCCAGCCGGGGCAAAGATAATCGCCCCGTGGAGCTTGTCTGGAGGGGCCTCGGCAGCACCGCCGACCCAGACTGCGCCCAGGTCCCGCGCCAGCTTGCGATGCTCTTCGCGCAGCGAGCAGACGTAGACGGAACAGCCCCACTCCCTGGCGATCTGGATCGTCAGGTGGGCGGAAGCCCCGAATCCATAGAGGCCCAGCCGTTGCCCCGGACGGACCCCGCTCAGCCGCAACGCCCGATAGCCAATGATCCCGGCACAGAGCAGCGGCGCCGCTTCCTCATCGGTGAACAGGGCCGGGATCGGATAGGCGAAGGTTTCAGGAACGACCGCATACTCGGCGTAGCCCCCATCCTTGTGGTAACCGGTGAAGGTGGCCCGGGCGCAGAGATTCTCCCGGCCTCTCGCGCAAAACTCGCACCGGCCGCAGGTCTGCTGGAGCCAGGCAATCCCCACTCGATCCCCTTCCTTGATCGCATGCACGCCGGAGCCGACCCGGTCCACGATGCCGACGACTTCATGGCCAGGCACGATGGGCCGCTTGGCCGGCGGCAATTCCTCTTCGACGATATGAATGTCCGTCCGGCAGACACCGCAGACCGACACCTTCACCCGCACGAATCCTGGGCCCGGCTCCGGCGTCGGCAGTTCCCGAAGCTCCAAGAGGCTCAGGTTCACGTCGCCGCCTCTGTTCATGACCATGGCACGCATCAACGAACCCGCCTCCTTTATGGAGCCTCATCTTAATCGGAATCGCCTCCGGTCGCACGCAGCTTTTTCTGCGTCCTGGCGAAAATCCCGGCCTGTTGCGTTTTGCAACAGGCCGGGATTCCACCCTGTAGCAAGTCGCCATCGGACCGGAGGAGGCTCCCACATTCGCAGGGGATAAGAGACCGGTTTATCAACGACCTGCATCTTTTCGAATCGCTTGTCGCTGGCACCGCCCTTGCTTTCATCCCTATCTGATTTCATCGCAACATCTGATCGGCAAGGAGGGCGCCCTCGTGAAGCCTTGCAGCATTCGAACGTTTTTCCAGCAGGACCATGCCAGGCTCGATGACCTGTTGGTTCGGTTTCAAACCTTGAAGCGGTCCGATTACGCCGAGGCCAAGGACCGCTTCATCGACTTCAAGTTCGGTTTGCAGCGGCACATCGTGTGGGAGGAAGACCTGTTGTTTCCACCCTGGGAAGAGGCCACCGGCCTCACCACGGGAGGTCCCACGCAGGTCATGCGCCGGGAACATCGGCAGATCGCCGACTGCCTGGAAGCCCTGCACAAGAAAGTGCAGGCGGCGGACCCGGACAGCGACGAGGAGGAGCAGGCCTTGCTGACGCTCCTCTCGTCCCACAACCGGAAAGAGGAACTGATCCTGTACCCGGCGCTGGACGAGACCTTGAGCGAAGAGAAGCGAGCCGGGATCTTCCGCGCGATGAACGAAATCCCGGAGGAACGGTACAAGGTCTGTTGTGCAGACCGCTAAACGCCGTCGGTCGGCCCGGGGGGATGCAGCGTGAACGCATTAGGACAGCGCACCCTACTGGTGGCCGCCCTTGTGGTTCTGGCGATCGTGGGCGCCCTGGCTGCCGAATGGTGGTTGAGCCGGTCCCCTGACCGTCCCTTCGGCCACACGCAGGCAGGCCATGTCCTGGGATGGGTTGGGTTGCTGCTGATCCTCCTGGTCCTGATCTACCCGTTCCGCAAAAGACACAGGCCAGGACAGCGTTGGCCCAAATCTTTGTTCCAAGTCCATATCGTCGGCGGGCTCGTGGGGCCCCTGTTGATTCTCCTCCACGCAGGCGCCCACTTGCACGCGCTCATCCCGGTCCTGGCGCTGATCACCATGGGGTTCGTGGTGCTGAGCGGAATCGTGGGGCAGGCGTTGCACGCCCTGGCCTTTCGCTCCATGAACGAGCAGCGCCGCCTCCTGCTCCATCGAGGATTGCCCGAGCCGGAGGTCGAGGCGCGTCTGCACGCCCTGGCGAAACAGGAAGAGACCTTCCGCCTGTGGCAGGTCATCCACGGCCCCCTTACCGTGACATTCGTGGTCCTTGCGATGTTGCACATCGGCGGGGCGCTCTATTACGGAGGGTTTTGACCCATGACGTTGCCGTCGCCCTCTTCGGTGTACCCGGTGCTGTTGACCGCAACGTTGGTGCTGGTTATCGGATTGGGATGGGCCTCGGCCCGTGATCCGGAATCCTTCTGGGCGCCGGGCGATCTCAGCGTCTACCATGCGGGCCGGATGTCCTGTACCCGGTGCCACGAACCCTTTCACGGGGCCACGACGGCCAACTGTCTTGCCTGCCACTCCGAGGCGACCTTTACCGCCCCGCCTGACTCACCATCCCGGTCATTTCATCGGCACACGGTCCGCGACCGGGCTCTCTGTCTGACCTGTCACACGGAACACCGGGGCGCCGAGGCTCGGATTACCACCGAACCCCTCAACCCCCATGGCGAGTTCATCTTCCGGGTCACCGGCACGCAGTCCTGCCGGGACTGTCACGCGAGCGGAAAGAAGCAAGGGCCCAAGTACGGCCTCCTGGACAATGATGCGGTGCGCGGCCTGGTCGCAAAAGGCAAGGGCGCGCACGGGCCAGGACGGTTTGCCGACTGCTTTCGTTGCCATGCCGGCGGACGAACGGGGGCCGAACGCGGTTCGTAACCGGAGCCGCTTGACTCCCTCCCGCACCCCCCTTACACTCCCTCCTGACTCTATGGCCACTCGCGCACCAGGAAGCGCCGGCAAGACCCGCCGGCAGGACGGAGCGGATGCAGCCTCCTCGGACGGCCCACTCACCGCAGCCTTCGATCAACTCTACCGCGACCATGTGGACCGGATCTTCCGGTTTGCCCAACGGCTGTGCGGCCAGGCGGAGGACGCCAAAGATCTGGTCCAGGATACGTTCCTCAACGCCTACCGGGGTCTCGACCGGTTCCGGGGGGACGCGCAGCCTTCGACCTGGCTCTACACCATCGCCTCGCGGGCCTGTCTGCGCATGCGGCGCAAGCGGAAGGGCGAGCCGGAACGGGAACTCTCGCTCGATGAGTTCATCCCGACCTCGGAGGGCGAGTTCCGCTTGCAGATCCCCGCGCAGGGGTTGACGCCACAAGAGGCGCTGGAGAACAAGGAGCTGCGGGGCGCGCTCGACCAGGCCATCCAACGGCTGCCGAAAAAGTACCGTCTGGTGCTCGTGTTGCGGGACATGGAAGGGTTGAGCGCCAAAGAGGTGGGGTCGGTCATGGGGCTGAACGAACGGGCCGTGAAATCCCGCCTGCACCGGGCCAGGCTGTTCGTGCGGAAGGAATTGAGCGCCCAAGGGCTCGACGGAGGCCATTCATGAGCACGCCCCAGCGCCGCGCGGCGAGCCCCGGGCCGGCACACAGGCACAGAGGCCATTCCAAGGCCGACTGCCTGAAGATTCTCCGCGGTCTCTCGGCCTATCTGGACGACGAACTGGCCGGTAACGTCTGCCGGGAGATTCGCAAACATCTGGGCGCTTGTCCGAACTGCGAAGTCTTTCTGGCCTCGCTACGGCAGACGATCACCCTCTGCCGGCACGTCGAACCGCCGCCCCTCTCCCCCGCGGCCAAGCTTCGACTCCGCGGTCAAATTCTCAAAGCCGCCGGACGTTGAGCACCGGCCGATCTCCCCGTGAATCCATTTTCTTATCCGTGTCTCCGACAGAGTGTCGACGCAATATCGTCGATCGGCGGCGGGTATAATACAGTGGACGCCAGGGAGAGCAGGATGCGGCCTTCTATCCACAAAACCCACAATACCCCACGATGGCCGATCGCAGGGGTGTGGCTAATATGGGTGGTGTGGTTGGCAACCGGCGCAGGGGTCGGTTCGTCGCTCTGGGCTGCCTCCACCCTGGCCCCATCCGATACCGGTCCGGAAGAGCAGGTCGCCGTCATCATCAAAGCCAGGGCCTTCGAGCCGGGTACGGTGACGCTCCATGTCGGACGGAAAACCAGGCTGGTGTTTCACAATCAGGATGCGGAACTGCATGCGTTCGTGCCCGTCGGACTGTTCACGGGGCTCAGCATCAATGTCAGCGGCAACGGCGCGCCGGAATTCGGGCCCGACGGCTTCAAGCGCGTGATCATTCCGTCCGGGGGCCAGGCGGAGTTCCGGTTCGTGCCGGAGCAGCCAGGCGTTTACCCGTTTTTTTGCGACATGCCCGGCCACGAGATGCGGGCAACGATCGTCGTGGAGTGATACACCCATGAACCACCCGCGTTTCACGATGTTCCTTGTCGGCGGGAGCTGTGTTGTGGCCCTCGCCGTCGCCCAGAGCGCGCCCTCCCCGGCGCCGGCCGGCGTCCCGGATCAGGGCAAGCCGATCTTCGAGGAACGGTGCGCCTCTTGCCACGGCCTCCAGGGCCGGGGGGACGGACCGCAGGCGCCGTTCCTCTCCCCTCGGCCGGCCAGCTTGATCTCGGCCGGGACATCGGTAAAAACGGACGCCGAGCTGTTTGCCGTCATCAACAACGGCAAGCCCCGCACCGCCATGCCCGCCTGGAAAGACGCGCTCAACGAACAGGAACGCCGCGACGTGCTGGCCTACATCCGCACGCTGGTCCGTTTCCACCCCAAACCCCTGACGCCTCCGCCGCCGAGCGGGCAACCCTGACTCCGCCACACGACACTCTTTCGTCGAATCATGGCGGCGTGATACAGTACCCGATCTTTTGGGGATTCTGCACGGAGGACACGGAGCATGTTTCATCTGCGTCGGCTGCACAGAGGCGATCGTCTGATCATCGGCCTCATCGCCATCGGATTGATCTGGATGCTTCCGGGAACGGTCGTCCCGGCGGCGGCGGCCCAGAAAAAGGGCCGGCCGGCCGCCAAGCCATCGGCCGCCGCGCTGGTCGCGCAGCGCTATGCCGAAGCCCTCTCCTCCGGCGACCGAAGCACGTTCGGCCAGTTGGATTTTGCCTGCCAGTTCAAAATGGCCACGGCCGGGGCCGCGCCGTTAAAAGCCTTTCCCCCGGCTTCCGATCCGGTCTACGCCGCCTGTTGGGACCAGCTGGCGCACGCGCACCAGATCGCCGTGGACCTCCGTGAACAGGGCATGGATACCATGTGGCCGGGCAAGAACGGCCTGGTGTTTTTCCGCGAACCGTTGGAAAAATACGGCGCCTCGTTCTTCGTGATGGATGTCCTGGGCCAGTCGCCGCCCGGGGGAGGACTGAAGCTGGAGGTCGTGG
Source organism: Nitrospirota bacterium (assembly GCA_004296885.1). Taxonomy (NCBI): domain Bacteria; kingdom Pseudomonadati; phylum Nitrospirota; species Nitrospirota bacterium. Next base: position 6,883 of record SCVN01000006.1, read on the forward strand.
AGAGCCAGCCGATGCCTGCGGCCTCGTTCCGCCTGCGCGAGGACGGGCCCGTCCTGGGGGCGCCGGCCCAGCTCGTGAAACTTCGCGTGACCTATAAGGACCCACTCAGTGCGCCGGTGGCCTATGCGCCGGGCAGCTACAAATATACGAACACGGTGAAAAGGCCGCGCGCCGCCATCAAGGACGTGACGGTCCAGTGGGTCGTGCTGTCCGGTTTGAAGAAAGCCGGGTTTCCGGGGGACGTGGCCGTCGCCAACCTGCCCGTGTCGGAACGGGAAGGGGCGCGGGTTCCGTTCGTGACGGAGCAGAGCCGTTACGTCGACCGTTCGGCCACCTGGTTCGGCCCGGCCGACGCGCCGGGCACGCTCATCGCGGCGGTCGCGCGCGCGGCTCTGTTTCCGGATCTGCGCGACCGCGTGGCCATGTTCAACCGCGTGCTGATCGTGGACCCAGGCCAACCGGACGCGCTGACGGCGCTCACCCATGATTTGTACCAGGCGCTCCTGATGGCCGCCGCCGCCGCGCACAAATTCCCCCTCACCGACCCGGCCCTCGCGGCCCGGTTCAACGAGTTCTATTGGGATACCTATTCACAGACGACCAGGATGGATATTTCGCTGAGCATGGAAATCGGGGGGCTCTCCCAACCGACGCCGGCGGATTATCTCTACCGGATCATTCCCGCGATGGAGATGCTTGCGAAAGTCCGGCCGGAGGATTTGGAAAACCGGCTCCGGCTCGGCGTCGTCTACCGGTGGAACAACGACCAGCTCGCCGCCATCAACACCCACGAGGCCCTGGTGAAGGCCCTTCCTGCGGAGCGGTACGCGCCCAGGACCAGGGCCTTGATCGAGCTGGCCTGGTCGCGGATCGCCAAGGTGTCCTGGAACCGCATTTTCGACGACCCCAACATCGCACAGGCCTATCAGGACGCCCAGGAGGCCTACAAGTTCACCGACCGCCCGCTGGACAAGTTCGCCTCCGCCTACACCATGGCCTACAGCCTGGCCTTCATGCCGCAGCGGGACAACCAGGCCATGCTGGACCTCTTGACCGAGGCGAAACGCTGGTACCTGGAGTTGGACGGCGCGTCCGACGCGTCCTGGCGCTACCTGCTGGGAAACGATACGTTGAAGGGCGTGCTCGAGGCGGACCCGCTGTTCAAGCCGTTGCTGACTTCGGAAACGCAAAAGGATAAATGATGATGGCTGAGTGACGGAATTCTCCGTTCAGCATCTGCATTCATCGTTCATCGTTTCCCCATCGCCGCCAGTGCCTCAAAATAGGCCGCCAACGCCTGCATCCCGCCGGACGCCTGCCCCCAATCGAAGTATTCGTTGGGCGCATGGTAGCCGTGCTCCGGCAGGCTGAGCCCCATGAAGATGATCGGCACGTGCCAGGCCCGCTGCATGGTCGTGACCGCGCCGATCGAGCCCCCTTCCTTGATCAACGCCGGTGCCTTGCCGAACCCGGTTTTCATCGCGCGGCCGGCCGCCTCCGCGTAGGGCCCGCTGAACGACCCCTTGAACGGCTGCAGCATCCCCTCCACCTCGACGCGCACATCGGGATTCCGCTCGGCGAGAAAGCGCGTGAAGAGGCGGCATATCTTCTCCGGTTTCTGATTCGGCACCAGACGCATGCTGACCTTGAGTTCCGCATAGCCGGGGACGATCATCTTGACGCCGGGGCCGACGTAGCCTCCCACCAGTCCGTGGACTTCGAACGTGGGCGCCGCCCAGATACGCCGCAGCACGTCGGCCGGGTCCTGAGTCCGCAGGGACCGGAATCCGTAGGCCTTCTTGAACCGCTCGACTCGGAATCCCGAGGCGAGAAAGTTGTCGATTTCCTTCTTCGTGGGCGGCACCACGTCGGCATAGAACCCCGGAATCTTCACGCGGCCGCTCTGCGCATCCACGCAATCGTTGACCAGCTTGCAGAGTTCCGTGAGAGGATTCCTGGCCGCCCCGCCGGTCACGCCGGAATGGGCGTCGGACTTGCCGGTCTTGAGCGACAGCCGGACTCCCAGCGCCCCGCGCAGGCCGTAGGGCATGGCCGGCCGGCCCTTGGCGATCCAGATCGTATCCGACACCAGCACCGAGTCCGGTTTGTGGACGAGCGTGCGCTGTTTCAGCGCCTCGGCGAAATGCGGGCTGCCGATCTCTTCCTCCAACTCCCAGAGGAACCGGATATTGATCGGCGTACCCTGCTCGATCACATAGCGCGCCGCCAGCAGCGCCGTCAGCGCCGGGCCCTTGTCGTCGGTCGCGCCGCGCCCACGGTACAGACCCTGGTCCTTGCGAAAGGCAAACGGCGCCTGCTTCCATTCCGGCTCCTGCGCCGGCTGTACGTCCAGATGGTTGTAGACCAGGACGGTGGGATGGTGCTTGCCCGTCGTCCAGCCGCCCTCGACGACCGGATAGCCGCTCGTTTCGATGATACGCGCCTCGGCGCCGGCGTCTTTGAGCAACTGGACCGCCAGCCTGGCGGTCTTGCGTATGTCCGCCGCGCGCGCCGGGTCCATGCTGATGGACGGCAGCTCCACCATCTCGGCCAACATGTGCTCGAAGCCGGGCCTGACGGCCTTAATGTAGGGGGCCATTTTCCGGTCGCGTCCGGTCATATCCGATACCTTTCAAAAGTGCTGATGTGCCGGAAGGCAGGCCGGTCAGGTGCGTCCCGGACGCTCGGGCCCTGCCCGCTTGGCCCGTCGCGCCTGAGCCATCTCGTCGATCAATTTCAACTGGGCGATCAGATGTTCGCGGATTTCACGGTCGGCTTGTCGAAAAATTTCGGCGCACCGCAGGACCGCCGCCTGTTCCTCGGCATCCAGTTTATCCCAGGTCCCATTCAGTTGCTGCGACATCGCGGACTGCCTCTTATCGCCGCCATAGGCCGGTGCCGGCGCTTCCGCCACATGGACTCCCTGCCAGGCGGGCCCCTTGCCGGTCCGCAGCCACTCGACGCTTCGTCCCGTCTGGTACGCCACCCGGTAGAGCCAGGCGTCGGGAATCTCACCCCGGTTGATCGCGGAAACGATGGATTGCGGCCGGATCTCCAGACTGCCGGCCAGTTGAGCCTGGGTCTTGAGGCCCAGGGCCACCATCAGACGCTCGACTATTTCTCGCGGATCCAAGCGCATGCTATTTTAGCTTATTCAGCTTGACAAAAGATAAGCTTTAACTTATTTATATCCGGGGTGCCGAGCCCGAACGTACTGCGGGCGTCGCACTGCGCGAACGCTCGTGCCAAGGCGGAGCGTGTCGGTTTTCACGAGCAGGCACGCTCCGCCTTGTGTATGCGAGGAGTCTAGCCTCATTTCAGCGGGGTTTCAATGCCACGGATGCCGGATGTGCCCCACGGATCGGCCGCCGATTCGGAGACCGTCCTCCTCGTGGACGACGATGAGGCCGTGCGGCAGTACGTGGGCTACATCCTCCGGCGATATGGGTACCGGGTCTTGGAAGCATCCGGGGGCACGGAAGCCCTCCATCTCTGCGCCCAGCACGAGGGGCCGATCCACCTGCTGCTGACCGATATCCAGATGCTCGACATGACGGGACCGGAACTCGCGCCGCGAGCCCTGGCCCTCCGCCCGCATCTTCCGGTCCTCTACATGTCCGCCCAATTTAGCGAGGATGTCCTTTCCCAGTTGGAAGGCCAGCCGCTACAACCCTTCATCCAGAAGCCCTTTAGTCCGGAAGCCCTCGCGCAGAAAATGCGCGACCTTCTCGGCCCTTCCACGCAAGGCCCGCCGGCCTAGCCTTCCCACCGCTGCTCTGCCTTGTGAGCCGGCTGTGCTTGACGCTGCCATGAAGCCTATGGTCTGCTGGACAACGATGAAGCCGGCCATGCTTGCCACCGGAACATTCCTGGGCCTGTCCCTACTCTGTTGCGTGCTTGCCATGCCTGCCTTCGCCGAGGAATCGGTGACAATCGGCGCGATTCGGGAGGGGCCGGAGCCTTTCCACCTGAAGTACGTCGTCGTGCAGGGCACATTGAAGGACGTGCAAGCCTTGGAGCCCTACTACCTGGCGTCCGGAGCCGGTTGTTATGGAGCCTACCTGTTGACGTTGGAAGACGAGACCGGCTCCCTGCCCATTGCCGTGCTGGGCATCTGCGGGGTCCCGACGATCAGGACGGCCCCCGCCGCGACCGGCGACCGGGTACGCATCCGCGCGCAGATCCATGCGCCGGGTCGCCTCGGATCGTTCTACGGGATCGACCGCAAGCCGATCCCTGGGGCCAACCCGGACGAACTCCACGCCGTGGCCTCCGAGATCACCTTCCTCCAACCGTAAATCAAGACCGGCCGCACATAGGAGCATCGAAGAGGCGCGACATGACGAACAGCGGGACAACCATCGGATGGATCGGGACCGGGATCATGGGCGCTCCCATGTGCGGACACCTGCTGACACGCGGATATAATGTCCGCCTGTACAACCGCACGCTCGCCAGGGCCGCGCCGCTCCTCGATCGGGGGGCGGTCTGGGCCGTCTCGCCGAGACAAGTCGTCGAGCAATCCGACGTCGTGTTCACGATGGTGGGGGTCCCGCAGGACGTGCGCCAGGTCTATTGGGGGGAGGCCGGTCTGCTGGCCGGCCTCCGGCCCGGCGTGACGCTCGTGGACATGACAACGTCGTCGCCAAGCCTGGCGCAAGACATCCATGCGGCCGCCAGGGCCAAGGGCGCGCAGGCGCTGGATGCGCCGGTCTCGGGAGGCGATGTCGGCGCGCGCGACGCGACCCTCTCGATCATGGTCGGCGGGGACAAAGCGGTGGCGGACCGGGTCAGGCCGCTGCTGGAGCTCATGGGGAAGACGATCGTCCATCAAGGGGAACCGGGCGCGGGCCAGCATGCCAAGCTGAGCAACCAGATCGTGATCGCCGGGACGATGATCGGAGTCTGCGAGGGCCTGCTCTATGGCTATAAAGCGGGGCTGGACTTGCCGACGCTGTTGCAATCCATCGCAAGCGGCGCGGCAGCCTGCCGTTCATGGGACGTCCTGGCGCCGCGGATGCTGCAGCGGGACTTTGCGCCCGGCTTTCTCGTGGACCATTTCGTGAAAGACATGGGGATGGCGCTGGACGAGGCGGCCCGGACGGGCCTGGTCCTGCCGGGCCTGGCGCTGGTCCACCAGCTCTATCTGGCAGTCCAGGCCCAGGGACAGGGGAAGCAGGGCACGCAGGCGCTCCTGCTGGCGCTGGAAACACTATCCAATATCAAATTCCATGCTACGTCCAAGAAATAATACCTGACTTTGACGGACTTCCTCGCACATGCTATAAACCGGATGTCTTCCCGCCTGTACCTTGGTGACGTCACATGGAAGTCTTCTAGAGTGAGGGCATGATGTCCTTGACGCAAGCTGAGGCGGATAGGCTACTGCACCTGCCCAAGGTTTTCATTGACCAGGCACCAATCGAATTTACCCTCATCGAACCAATGGATAATGAGCGTGTTCTTCGATCCACTGATAGACGAGAAGAATTTCTCTTAACCATAGAGCGGGGCAATCGAAACCGGATTCGGCTCAAGTATCAAACGCGAGCGAGGAACGTAATCATCCTTGCTAGGCTTGAATTAAATGGAAGGCGTCATCGAAATCCACAAGGATCGCCATATAAGCCTGGACAGTGGCTGAGCGGGACCCATATTCATTTGTATCGAGAGGGCTTTGAAGATCGAATCGCTTACGAACTGCAAGATGCGCCAGATTGGGCTGCTGGGAGTACAACTGATGGCATTCCAGTCCTCGAACATTTTTTGCGCTACTGTGCAGTTGCACAGTGGCCCTCCATCCAGACATCACTGTAATGAACAAGGCCGCCTGCCAACGCTTGATTGACGAGTATCTCCACTGGCTCAAACAGGAGCTGACGCTCACCGAGCATGAGGGTTCCTGCCAGATATCTACACCATTTTTGGATCGTCATAATGATGCTATTGACATCTTCGTGGAAAAGAAAAATGGGACATTGAGGCTGACTGACGACGGGTACACGATCAGAGACCTTCGCGCAAGTGACATGGAGTTTACGACTGCTAAACGCAAAGCTCATCTGGCTGCTGCACTAAATGGCTTCGGCGTCAGAATCGACGGAGATGAAATCTGCGTTGATTCATCAACTGAGGATTTTCCTCAAAAAAAACACAACCTCCTGCAAGCTATCCTGACAGTCAACGATATGTTTGTTATGGCGGAAGAGCACGTTCTTTCCCTGTTTAAAGAAGATGTGGCCTTATTTCTTGAATCCCACCACATTCCAGCATTCTCTGATTTCAAACTCAGCGGTAAAAGCGGATTTGACCATAAGTTCGACTTTGGCCTTCCGAAGACGCCCCAAAAGCCGCAACGCGTCTTACAAACCATCACCAATCTGACCAAGGACAACGCCACTTCTCTAGCTTTCATGGTAGGCGATGCTCGCTTGAATCGCCTCGATCATTTAGGGGCGCTCGCAATGATTAACGATGCCGCTCGGATTCCAAACGAGGAACACCTAGCCGCCCTCCGCGCATATGAAGTTGAACCGTTGCTTTGGTCGCGACGAGAAGAAATTGCGCCGATCCTAAACGGTGCACGGTAGCGTCCCTACTCCACCAGCGCAATCGGCACGTGCTGGTAGCCTTCGGGGGTGTGGGTGACCGGATACTGGGCGCCGTTCGTGAGGAGCGGGACGGCTTCGGTCACGTAGGCGTCCAATTCCTCCAGCGTCACGACCCGATCGCGGTTCAGGTCCGCCTTGCCCCTCAGTCCGTGGATCAGCACCTTGGTCAGCGCGCCGTTGCTCAAGGCTTCCTGCTCCACCGCCCGCTCGGTCCCGCGGCAGGAGGTGTAGGAGACGGCGTTGAACTCCTGCAGGTCCTTGGATAATTGCTCGTTGTCCACGCCCCGCGCCTTCTGCTCCCCGATGCTCTCCCAATAACAGGTGTCGGCAAAAATCAGTTTCCTGGCCGGCAGGGCCAGCAAGGACTGGAACTCGCGCCAGGAAATCGCGCCGTCTACCCCGCCGGCCACCAGTCGTGCGTCTTTGGGCAGGAACAGAAACTCCCCCTGCCTGTCCTCCGCGCCGTGGCCGGCCAGAAAGAGCAGTACAATGTCGCCGGGTTTGGCCTGCTCAAGTCTGGACAGGCCCAGCCTGATGTTCTCGCCCGTCGGCTGAGCCGCTCCTGTTTCGGCGAGTACGAAGGCATGCACGTCGTGGAAGATTTTTCCGCGCTGCTTCGTGAAGGCTTGCACGAGCGCCTCGGCATCCTGCCCCGTATAGGGCAAGGGCGGAATCTTGCTGTCGTCATAGGCATTGACCCCGAGCGCCAGGACCCACAAGTCGGGCTTGCGCCGTTCGACCGACTGAGGCTGGGGCGGCAAGACCGTCAGCCGCATGGTCCTACGTTGTTCCGCATAGCCGTTGGACACCACCACCTCCACGAAATTGTCCCCCGGCTCCAAGCGCACGGGAATCTTCACATCCAACGCCGGCCGGCTGGCCGGCAGCGGATGGGCGCCGGTCTTGATCGTCCCGCCGGTCGTGAGTAACGCCCGCTCCTCCGGCCAGACTTGCCGCTCCCCGTTGACGTAGACCTGCACTTTGCGGATCGGTTGCCGCCGACCTTCGACCTGTACGGTCAGCATCGGGGTGAGCGTCTCCAGCGTCGCCCCGTTCGCCGGCGCAGAGACGGCCACGGCCGGCGGCTCCAACTCCTGTAAAGCCGCAACGGTCGACACGGCCGTCTGCGTCCCCAGGTATTGGGCAATCGCTTGAGCGCTGCTTCCCAGACGGACGGCCGCCTCGACGACCGGGGGCCGGTAGAGCGTCGCCCGGAACTGGTCGATGCCGTACACCCGCGAACCGATGCGGACGAGCAGGTGTTCATCCCCGTGCTCGGAAGCCGTGTAATAGCCTTCCGGGGTCGTGATGATCCATTCTCCATCCCGGAAGCCGACGATCATCGCGATCGCCCTGCCGGCTGCGGACTCCCACAAACGCATCGTGCCATCCAAGCTGCCCGAGAGGACCGTGCGCCCGTCTCTCGAAAACTCCACCCCCACGACCACGCCCGTATGACCGGAGAACGTCCGCACCTCGCGCCCCGTCGCCACGTCCCAGAGCTTGAGGGTCTTGTCCTCGGACCCGGATAGCGCCAACGTGCCGTCCGGGGAAAAGGCTACGTCCCACACCGCTTCTTCGTGGCCGGTGAACGTCTGAATCTCCCGGCCGGAGGCCACATCCCAGAGCTTCATGCTCTGATCCACGCTGCCCGAGAGAATCGTCTTCCCGTCCGGCGAAAAATCCACGGCGCGCACCGGTTGGGTATGCCCCGAGAAGGTGCGGACATTGCGCCACGTGACCGTATCCCAGAGCTTGAGCGTGTTGTCCTCGCTGCCGGACACCAGCCACCGGCCGTCCGGGGAAAACACCACGTCCCAGACCGCCTGGGAATGTCCGCTGAGCGTTTGGATCTCCTTGCCCGTCTCCATGTCCCACAGCTTGACCGTCTGGTCTCCGCTGCTGGTCGCGATGCGCTTGCCATCGGGCGAGAAGGTCACGTCGGTCACGCCCCAGGTATGGCCCTTGAAGGTCCGGATCTCCCGCCCCGTCGCCATATCCCACAACTTGACCAGGCGGTCATTGCTGCCCGACAAGGCCAGCTTGCCGTCGGGCGAAATCGCGACGGCGGTCACGGATTGGCCGTGGCCCCGGAACGTCCATAAGGCTCGTCCGGTCCCGACCTCCCACAGCTTGACCGTGTGATCCCGTCCGCCGACAAGCGCAAACCGCCCATCCGGCGAAAAGTCCACGTCCCGCGCCTCTTGCACTTTTCCGCTCAACGTCCGCACTTCCCGGCCGGTCCCCACGTCCCAGAGCTTCACCGACTGGTCTTCGCTGCCGGACAGGGCCAGTGTCCCGTCCGGCGAGAAGACCACCGCCACCACGGACTCCGTATGGCCCAAAAAGGACCGCCGCTCCTTGCCCGTCGCCACGTCCCAGAGTTTCAACGTTTGATCCTGGCTGGCCGAGAGGACCTGTTTGCCGTCCGGCGAGAAGGCCACCGCGATCACCGCCTGCACGTGCCCGTTGAACGTCCGCCGCACCCGGCCGGTCCCCACGTCCCAGAGTCGCAGCGTCTGGTCCTCGCTGGAAGAGACGAGTCGCGTGCCGTCCGGCGAGAAGGCCACCACCGTGATCCCCTGCGCATGCCCTTTGAAGGTGCGCATTTCCTCGCCCGTCTCGACCTTCCACAACTTGATCGTCTGGTCCACGCTCCCCGACGCAGCGAGCGTCCCGTCCGGCGAGAAGTCCACATCGGTCACCGCCTGCTGGTGACCCGTGAAGGTGCGGACTTCGTCGCCCGTGGCCACGTTCCACAGTTTCATCGTCTGGTCCGCGCTCCCGGACAGGGCCCACTTGCCGTCCGGCGAGAAGGCCGCATCCCACACGCCTTCGGCATGGCCGCGGAAGGTGCGGATCTCCCGCCCCGTGGCCGCGTCCCACAATTTGAGTGTCCGGTCGTAACTGGAGGAGAGGATCTGCCGGCCGTCCGGCGAAAAGACCGCGAAGGTGATCGCTTCGGTATGGCCGACGAAGGTGCGGATCTCCCGCCCCGTGGCGACTTCCCAAAGGCGGAGAGTCTGGTCTTCGCTGCCGGAGAGGGCCCACGTGCCGTCCGGCGAAAAGGCCACGGCGCGGACTCCGCCGGCATGGCCCAGCGGGACGAAGACTTCGCTGGACTCTTCGACCGCCTGCGCCGGCGCAAGAAAGAAGCCGAGCGCCAAGGCTACTACAGCCATCGCCGTCGCCGGCCCCTGTGATCTCACCTGCCTGGTCATATCTTGAGCCTACCGAGACGCCGAGGGTCGAGACGCAGACCGAGCGGGTATTCTGACGAGGCGGGGAGCGACTTTCAAGTACGGGCCTGCGATGGCCCGAACGATCCCCGCCCATTGCAGGGGCCGACTGCCCATGCTACAGTGCCCACATATGGGCACATCGAAACTCAACGCGCCAGGATTCCTGCTAGAGACCGTCGGCGCGCTGATCGGCGCAGGCGGATTGAGGGAGTTCGATCGGGTGTTGGGCAGGGAGCTGACGCGCCGCCTCCATGGGGATGCGGCCGGGCTCTATCTCTACAACCGGTCCGCCCACTCGTTCACCCCCGCCTCCTCCAACTTTGCCGATCCGGCGCATCTGACGAACCAGGTCGGACAGCTTCCGGCGGCCGGCACCATGAAAGAGGCGGTGGTGCGGACCGGCGCGGCGCTGCTCTGCGAGGACGTGCGGAACTCCCGCTGGACCGAGGCGACGGTCGTCGCCAAGGCCGGGTTCCGGTCGGCCGTCATGGCTCCGTTGCTGGTCCGTCGCGGCCAAGGAGCGCATGCGGACAGCCGCCCCATCGCCATCGTGTTCGTAGGGGCCAAGGCCCGGGCCGCCTTTTCCGAAGCCGATCGTCTCTTGCTCCAGGAGCTGGCGCTGCAGATCGCCCCCGTGCTCCAGAACGTGCTGGCCACCGAAGAGCGGGATGTCCTGATGGCCCTCAACAGCCGCGTGGTCGTCGGCACGGTCACAACCGAAAGCTTGTTGCCGGCGATCGCGGACATTCTCCAGCGGGCGATCCCGCATGAGATGCGCGGCCTCGTCCGATTCACCGGAGAGGCCCATGCGCCGGGATTCGATCTGATCTACACCGATGGGCTCGAACTGGATCTGGCGCAGCTGCGCCGGTACCCGTTCGAACGGATGGCTCCGGCGGAGATGCTGGCCACGGGCAAACCGGTATTGATCACCGGTTACGGCCACGAGCGTTTTCCGGAGCGGGATTATATCGAGTCCCTCGGCGTCCTCTCGGCGATGCTCTGCCCTCTGACCGTGCGGCGGCAGCCCTTCGGGTTCCTCGCGATCGGCAGCGGCAGGAGGAACGCCTTCTCGGAGCGGGACCTGGCCCTGGCCGAGCAGGTCGGCCATCACCTGTCCCAGGCCATTGCGAACATCCTGGCCTACGAGGAAATCAGCCGGCTCAAGGACCGGCTCGAGCAGGAGAACGTCTACCTCAAGGAGGAACGCGTCGCCTCGGTGGACCGCAAGGAGCTGGTCGGCGAGAGCCCCGTGCTGCAGAAGACGCTCAAAGCCATCGAGAAAGTGGCCCCCACCGATTCCACCGTGCTGATCACCGGCGAAACCGGGACCGGTAAGGAGCTGGTCGCCCAGGCGATCCACCAGCTCTCGCCCCGCAAGCACAAGCCGCTCATCAAGGTCAATTGCGCGGCGCTGCCGCCCACGTTGATCGAGACGGAACTCTTCGGCCACGAGAAAGGCGCGTTCACCAACGCCACCGCCCGCAAGATCGGCCGGTTCGAGCTGGCCGACGGGGGCACGATTTTCCTGGATGAAGTAGGCGACATCCCGATCGAGTTGCAGGCGAAGTTGCTGCGGGTCCTGGAAGCGCAGGAGCTGGACCGGGTCGGCGGCACCAGGACCATCACGCTGAACGTCCGGGTCCTCGCCGCAACCAACGCGGACCTGGAACAGGCGGTGGAGGACGGGACCTTCCGGGCCGATCTCTATTACCGGCTCAACGTCTTCCCGATCCGCATCCCGCCGCTGCGCGAGCGGCGCGACGACATTCCCACGCTCGCGCGCCATTTCGTCAAAAAGTACGGCGCGCGCCACCGTAAAGCCGTCTCCCGGCTCGGCGCGCCGGCGTTACAGGCGTTGACGGCCTATGCCTGGCCCGGCAACGTCCGCGAGCTGGAGCACGTCATCGAGCGGGCCGTCATCCTCGCCCAGGGTCCCATCCTGACGATCGAGGAACTCGAGAGCGTGGCGCCCGCACCTCCGGACGGGGCAACGCAAACCGCCGAAGCTCCACGCACCATGGCGGATGCGGAGCGGGCGCACATCCTGGACGCGCTGACCCAGACCAACTGGGTCGTGGCCGGCTCCAACGGCGCCGCCGCGCGTCTGGGCTTGAAACGCTCGACGCTGCAACACCGCATGAAGAAGCTGAGCATCAACAAACCTCCGCTGTCCCGTCTTTAGCAAACATCCTCTCCATTTCCCAATAACTTCAACGCATTGGCCGATTCATCGGCTTGATCGGCTTGTCGGATATTCGACAAGGCCGCTGGCTTTCCCACGATTGCTTGTGCGTTTGGCCACAAAATTGTAAGATTGCTACTAAGTATAGGATTTATCCTACGGGGAGTTGGGGGTACTTCATGAAGTTCCCTAACTACTTTCTCGGACTGAATATCTCTCGGACGAGTTCCGCTCCCACCCTCTCGTCTCCTCTCTTTCGCATGTTCGTCAGACCGATGCGGCGCAGGCAGTCGCTTGCCCACGGAACAGCGATGATCATCAATGTATTCCACCGCGACGCGCGGATGCCTGTCTGTAAGGAGTTCCCTACCACATGAGAAGCCGGCCATGGCGCACGCTATGACGATCTCTCCGGCCCCGGACTTTCGGGCCCTGTTCGAGTCCGCACCGGGACTCTACCTCGTCCTGACGCCCGCCTTGATCATTACGGCGGTCAGCGATGCCTATTTGCGGGCCACCATGACGAAGCGCGAAGAGATTCTGGGACGGCACATTTTCGAGGTCTTTCCGGACAACCCCGACGATCCGACTGCGACGGGCGTCGCGAATTTGCGCGCATCTCTCGAGCGAGTCCTGCAACATCGAGCGCCCGACGCGATGGCCGTGCAGAAATACGATATTCGAAAGCCCGAATCAGAGGGCGGTGGTTTTGAAGAGCGCTTCTGGAGTCCGGTCAATTCTCCGGTCGTGGGGGTGGATGGAGCGGTCGCCTACATCATCCATCGCGTCGAAGACGTCACGGACTTCATCCGCCTGAAGCAGTCCGGGAACGAACAGAACCGGATCGCGGAAGCGCTGCGGACGCGCGCGGCTGAAATGGAAGCGGAGATTTTCGGCAGGGCGCAGCAGATTCAAGAGGTCAATAACCGACTGCGAGCGGAGCTGGATGCCCGCAAACGGGCCGAGGAAGAGCGGGACCGCTTCTTCACGTTGTCGCTTGACATGCTGTGCATTGCCAAGTCAGACGGCTATTTCAAACGCGTCAGCCCCGCGTTCACGCAAATCTTGGGCTGGAGCACCGAGGAAATGCTGACCCGGCCGTTCCTGGACCTCGTGCATCCCGACGATCGCCCGGCCACGATTCGCGAAGTCGAGAGGCAGGTCGTCTCCGGAGAAATGGTCCTCCGGTTCGAAAATCGTTACCGGCACAAGGACGGCTCATGGCGCACGCTCTCGTGGAAGTCCGCCCCCCAGCCGGACGGGACCATGTACGCCACCGCGCGCGACATTACCGAACGCAATCGGGCGGAGGAAGTGTTGCGCAAGTCGGAAGAAAAATACCGTACGTTGTTCGATTCCATTGACGTAGGCGTGTGTACCATCGAAGTGCTGTTCGACGGAAACGAGAAGCCGGTCGATTACCGCTTTCTGGAGGTCAATCCGTCGTTCGAGAAACTGACGGGGATTCACAACGCGTGTGGCAGAAGAATGCGCGAGATTGCCCCTCTGCACGAAGATCACTGGTTCGACATTTACGGCAAGATAGCCCTGACGGGCGAACCCGCACGCTTTGAAAACCAGGCGGCACAACTGCACCGCTGGTATGACGTGTACGCGTTCCGCGTCGGAGAGCCGCGGGACAGGCACGTCGCCATCCATTTCAAGGACATCACCGGGCAGAAGCGGACGGAGGAAGAAATCCGGACCCGCACCGAACAGCTCGCAGCCGCCAACAAGGAACTGGAAGCCTTCTCGTACTCCGTCTCGCATGACCTGCGCGCCCCGCTGCGCCACATCGACGGTTTTTCGGAACTGCTGGGCAAACAGGCCGCCGGGCTGGACGAGAAAGGCCGGCGGTACCTGAAGACGATTTCGGAGTCGGCGAAGCAGATGGGGTGCCTGATCGACGACCTCCTGGCCTTTTCACGGATCGGACGGACCGTGTTGAGCGAGACGACCGTCAACCTCAACCGGCTGGTCGAGGATGTTCGGCAGTCGTTGCGGCAGGACACGGCAGGGAGGCGGATCGCCTGGCTGATCGCCCCCCTGCCCGAGGTGCCGGGAGACCCCTCCATGCTGCGCCAAGTCTTCGCCAATCTAGTCGGCAACGCCGTGAAATACACCCGTACGCGCGAGGAGGCCCGGATCGAAATCGGCAACCGGAGCGGCGAGCCCGGCGCGCATGATGACGTCGTGGTCTTTGTCCGCGACAACGGGGTGGGGTTCGACCCGCAGTACACGCACAAGCTCTTCGGCGTATTCCAACGACTGCACAGCGCACACGAATTCGAAGGCACCGGCATCGGATTGGCCAACGTCCAGCGCATCATCCATCGGCATGGAGGCCGTGTGTGGGCCGAAGGGGCGGTGGGCGGCGGCGCGACATTCTACTTTGCATTGCCGACTCGCAGGGAGGGGAACCATGACGTCCGAACTCAAGCGGATTCTGCTGGCGGAAGATAATCCCAAAGACGTGGAGCTGACCCTGGCGGCGCTGGAGGAACACCATCTGGCCAATGAAGTGGTGGTCGTGAGCGACGGCGCGGAAGCGCTCGACTACCTGTACCGCAGGGGGAAATACGCTCTGCGGAGCGGTCACCATCCCGCCGTGGTCATGCTGGACCTCAAGATGCCCAAGGTGGACGGGTTGGAGGTCCTGCGGATGATCAAGGGCGACGAGCATCTGAAAACGATTCCCGTGGTGATGCTCACCTCGTCGCGCGAGGAGCAGGACCTGGTCAAAAGCTACAAATTGGGCGTGAATGCCTACGTCGTCAAGCCGGTCGGCTTCCAGGAGTTCATTGACGCCGTCAAGGAACTGGGCGCCTTCTGGGCTCTCGTCAACGAGCCGCCGGTGGGGAGCGTGCACAAGACGAAGTGAGGTGCTCGATGGCTGAGCGATTGCGCATCCTTCATCTCGAAGACAATCCGAACGACGCGGACCTCGTCAAGGGTCTGCTCGAAACGGATGGCCTTGCCTGTGACCTCGCCGTCGTCGAAAACCGGGCCGATTTCGCGGCCGCGCTCGAGCGGGGAGACTTCGACCTGATCCTGTCCGATTTCTCGCTGCCGTCCTACGATGGCCGGTCTGCATTGTTGCTCGCCCGGCGAAGGTGTCCCGATGTGCCGTACATTTTTTTCTCGGGGACCATCGGCGAAGCCGCTGCCATTGAGTCCCTCAAGGCTGGAGCCACCGACTACGTCCTGAAACAATGGCCCGCTCGCCTCGTCCCCGCCATACGCCGCGCCTTGAGCGAAGCCCGGGAGTCGGAGGAGCGCAAGCGGGCGGAAGAGAAGTTACGGCAGGTTCAGGAACAGTTCACGGGCATCTTCAATTCGTCCAAGGACGCGATCGGATACGCGACGCTCGACGGGCTCTTTTTAGAAGTGAATGCGGCATTCGAGAAACTGACGGGCCACTCGAAGGAAGAACTCCTTGTGAAGACGCACCAGGCGCTCACCCCGATGGAGTACCGCCGGACTGAAGCCGACATCGTCAATACCGTCGTCAGGACCGGGGAGCCGGCTGAATATGAAAAAGAATACATCCGGAAGGATGGGACGCGGGTCCCCATTGAGGTCACGGTGTTTGCCGTAAACGGAAGCGACGGAACGCCCGCCGGCCTGGCCACGATTGTCAAAGACATCACCCAGCGAAAAATTGCCGAGCGCCGTCGGACGGCACAATATGCGGTGACCAGCGTCCTCGCCGAGTCTCCGACGCTCGCCGAGGCCGTGCCGAATATCCTGCGGCCGATCTGCGAGAGCCTGGGGTGGGAATTGGGCGCCCTGTGGTTCGTGGATGAGGCGGCCAATGTTCTCCGTTTCGTCGAACTCTGGCGCGCCCCCCAGACCTCGGTCCCCACATTCGAGGCGCACACCCGCCAGATGGTGTTCGCGCCGGGCGAAGGCATGCCCGGTCGCGTCTGGACGACAGCGCAGCCGCTTTGGATTCCCGACGTCATCGCCGACTCCAACTTTCCACGGGCGCCGTTCGCGAAGCAGGAAGGGCTCCATGCGGCTTGCGGGTTCCCCATCGTCAGCGGAGATAAAGTCATCGGCGTGCTCGAATTTTTCAGCCGTGAAATCAGGGAGCCGGACCGCGACTTGCTGCAAATGCTCCACGCCATCGTCACCCAGATCGGCCAATTCGGCGAGCGCACGCTGCTCGCCGCACAACTCCGTCAGGCGCAAAAGATGGAGGCGATCGGGCTCCTGGCCGGAGGCATCGCCCATGATTTCAACAATCTTCTGACCGTGATCAACGGCTACAGCGATCTCACGCTCGAGAGCCTCGCGCCGGACGATCGCAACCGCGGCAGCATCGACCAGATCAAGAAGGCCGGCAAGCGGGCCGCCGCCTTGACCAGCCAACTGCTCGCCTTCAGCCGCAAGCAGATTCTGCAGCTCAAAGTCGTGGAATTGAGCCAGCTGGTCCGCAATATCGAGCCCATGCTGCGGCGCCTGATCAGTGAAGACATCCAACTGACCACCACGTTCGCGGCGGACCTGGGCACGGTCAAAGTCGATTCCGGACAGATCGACCAGGTGCTCATGAACCTGGTGGTCAACGCCCGCGATGCCATGCCCAAGGGCGGGAGGATATCCATCCAAACCGCCAACATCGAATTGGAGGAGGGGGCCGTCCGCAAGCAGATTTCCGTGCCGGCTGGCTCCTACGTGACGCTGGCCGTGAGCGACACAGGAACCGGCATGACGCCGGAGGTGCAGGCGCGCATCTTCGAGCCCTTCTTCACGACGAAGCAGCCGGGCAAGGGGACGGGACTGGGGCTGCCCATGGTGTTCGGCATCGTCAAGCAGAGCGGCGGCCACGTGCTGGTGTCCAGCGAGCCGGGACGCGGCACGACGTTTACCCTCTATTTCCCCCTGGCCAGGGACTCGGTGGAACGCGACGAACGGGCCCGGACGCAGGTCGAGGCGCTGGGCGGATCGGAAACCTTGCTGGTGGTCGAAGACGACGATTCGGTCCGAACGTTCACCTGCCAGGTCCTGCGGGGACAGGGGTATCGCGTGCTGGAGGCGAAAGACGGCCATCACGCACTGCTCCTCTGCGAGCAACACAAAGACCCGATCCACCTGGTCGTCACGGACGTGGTGATGCCGGACATGAGCGGACGCGAGGTGGCCGATCGCCTGACTCCTTGCCGGCCGGAAACGAAAGTGCTCTACCTGTCTGGCTATACGGACGATACCATCGTTCACCATGGCGTCCTCGATCCAGCGATTGCGTTTCTGCACAAGCCCTTTACTCCCGACGTCCTGTTGCGCAAGGTACGCGAGGTATTAGCCACGCCACACCCGAAATCCTGACCGGCGCGGCCGGACATGCCCGCCCTTGTTTGCTTCTCAGGTTGTGCCCGCAGGTCGTCAGGCCTGACCATATATGGGCAGAAAAGCGCCGGCCGTCACCGCTCACCAAGCTCCGTGAAATCTTCAGGGCGATCAGCAGTTACAACCGGTTAGCTGCTCCGGCTCACCGGCCCGTCTCGTCTGGCATCATCCCTGCTCTCAGACATCGCCCTATGCATCGGCAGGACCTTCACATGCAACCCGAGACCATCGGCCAGGCGCTGCAAGATTATCTCGGCGAACGGCAGGCCCAGATCGCGCCAACCGGCGACCGGTCTTGCACCGGCCGAGTCTTCGACTGGTGCGGGGACGTACTGGAGTTTCTGGCGGAGGGGGTCTCCGAACGGTTTGCCGCGCGGGGGATCAGCTTCTCCAGCCCCTTCCCGGGCCCCTTCCGTCTGTGGGACGAAGACCAGCAGCAGGACGGCGAGCATGTCCGCCGCTTCTGGACCACGGCACTGTTGCACGGCTGCCCGGTCGCCAAGCTCTGCACGTTCTTTTTTCACCGGCATGATACGCCGGCGATTCCCAGGCCGCCTCGCGTGGTGGCCTTTCCGCCGGATTGTCGAGGCGACGAAGCCGAAACCCTATGAGTTATGTGGCGCTCAAGATGCTCTTCGGCGATCGGGCCAAGTACCTGATGCTGCTCTGTGGCCTGACCTTTTGCGTCATGCTGATCGTGCAGCAGGGCTCCATTTTCTGGGGCCTGATGATCTGGTCGGAGTCCGGGATCAGCAACCTCAACGTCCAGATTTGGGTGACGGACCCGAACATCAGCCAGGTGGCGGAGGTGAAGCCCATCGCCTCCACCACCGTGGAGCGCGTGCGGAGCGTGCCGGGCGTCGAGTGGGCCGTGCCGCTTTACCGGGGCGTGGGCCGGGCCCGCCTGGCCAACGGCGAGTATCACCAGATCACGCTCATGGGGCTGGACGCTTCGACCCTCATCGGCCGTCCGGCCCACATGGAGGAAGGCCGCATCGAAGACCTGCGGACGCCGGACGCGGTCGTGGTGGACCAGTGGGCGGTGGAGCGAATGGGCGGACCGGAGGTGATCAAAGTCGGGACGATCTTTGAGATCAACGACAAGAAGGCCCGCATCGTGGGCATCGCCCATGTGCAGAAGGACTTCCAAAACATCCCCTCCGTCTATGCGACCTTCGAGCGGGCCACCACCTATGCCCCGCCGGAACGCCGCCTGCTCTCGTACGTGCTGGCCAAGGCCAGGGACAACGAGCCGGTGGAAGCGGTGACCAAACGCATCACCGAACAGACGGGCCTGGGCGCCTTCACCCAGGAGGAATTCGGCTGGAAGACGATCCTATGGGTGCTCAAGAACACCGGCATCGGGATCAACTTCGGCACCACAATCCTGCTGGGCTTCATCGTGGGCATGGCCATCGCCGGGCAGACCTTCTATTTGTTCACGGTCGAGAACCTCCGGCAGTTCGGGGCGCTGAAGGCCATGGGGGCCAGCACCTTCGCGCTGGCCCGCATGATCATCCTGCAAGCCTTTACCGTCGGGATCATCGGGTTCGGCGTCGGCATCGGTCTGGCCACATTGTTCGGGACACTGGCCGCGTCCAAAGGCCAGCTGCCTTTTTCAGAGACCTGGCCCTTGCTCTGGCTCGTGTTCGGCTCCCTGCTGGCCATCTGCACCTTTTCGGCCACGATCAGCATCATCAAGCTGGCCAAGTTGGAGCCAGCCATCGTGTTCAGATGAGCCGGTGACGATGGAACTGGACGCACAAACAACAGACGTGAGTACGGGAGAGGCGCCTGGAGGGACTCCGCCCGCTGTGATGGTTCGCGGCGTCATCAAGTCGTTCGGCGCCGGTGACACCAAAGTCACCGTGCTGAAGGGCATCGACCTGGACGTCCGCATGGGCGAGCTGCTCCTGCTGGTCGGCGAGTCCGGCGGCGGCAAAACGACCCTGCTGTCGGTGATTGCCGGCATCCTGGACATCGACGAAGGCCAGTTGGACGTGCTGGGCGTGCCGCTCCCCCAGCTGTCCGGCGGCAAGAAAACCAGGTTTCGCGGGCAGACGATGGGGTTCATTTTTCAGCAGTTCAATCTGTTGCCGGCCTTGACCGCCGCCGAAAACGTGGCCGTGCCCCTGCTCATCCACGGGACCCCCAAGAAAGACGCGATCCGGCGCGCGCGGACGATGCTGGGCAGCGTGGGGCTGGGGGATCGGACGGAGTTTGTGCCGGCCAAGCTGTCCGGCGGGCAGCAGCAGCGGGTCGCCATCGCCCGCGCCCTGGTCTCCGAGCCGCGCCTCCTGATCTGCGACGAGCCGACCGCGGCCCTGGACGGAGAGAACGGCCAGAAGATCATGGCGATCCTGCGGGACGTCGGGCGCTCGCCGGAACGGGCGGTGATCGTCGTGACCCACGACAGTCGCATTTTCCATTTCGGCGACCGGATCGCCGAGTTGACGGACGGACGCATCGTCAGCGTGCATGAGGCACCGAGGCCGAGCCCCAGGGCGGCAGATGCGGGAAAGCCCCCCGCTTCAATGGAGTCACCAGCATGATCGTGCTCACACGACTCAGCGTCTGGGTCTCTCTGGCCGGACTGCTCTTCACGATGTGGATTCTGCTGGCGGCCAAGAAGCAGGAACCGATGCCAACGCCGATCGAGCCCCCGCCGACGAGTCCTTATGAGAGCACCGTGGCGGCCTCCGGCATCATCGAAGCGGAGAACGAGAACGTGCGGATCGCCCCGCCGGCCGCCGGCCTGATCACCAAGGTCTTCGTGACAGTCGGCGACCAGGTGGAACTGGACGCCCCGTTGCTCCAACTAGACGACCGGGAATTACGCGCGCAGCTCGCCGTCCGCCAGGCGGCTATTCCTCCGGCGCAGGCGCGGATCGAAGAGCAGCGGAATCGGCTGGAAGACCTCCAGGTTCAGTACAAGCGGCTCCAGGCGGTGCACGACCGCCGGGCGGTCAGCGAGGACGATGTGAAGCGGACCTGGTATGCGATGGAAGCGAACAAGCGGGTGCTGGTGCGGAACGACGCCGACTTGATCCAGGCCGTCGCCCAGCGGGACGAGACCAAGATTTTGCTGGAACGGCTGACGGTGCGCGCCCCCAGAGCCGGGACGATTCTGCAAGTCAACGTGCGCGCCGGCGAGTATGCGACGCCTGGCGCCTCGGAAACGCTGATCCTCCTCGGCGAGACCCAGCGGCTGCAGATCCGCGCCGACGTGGACGAGGTGAACGCACCGCTGGTGAAAGCCGGGAGCCCCGGCGTCGCCTACCTCAAGGGCTCGACGAAGCAGGCGATTCCCCTGACCTTCGCCCGCATCGAGCCCTACATCGTGCCCAAGAAATCCCTGACCGGCGACAACACGGAACGGGTGGATACCCGCGTGCTCCAGATCATCTACCATTTCGCGCGGCCGCCCTTTCCCGTCTATGCCGGTCAGCAGGTGGACGTGTTCATCAAACGGGACGCTGAAGCACCCAAGAGCCAGTGATCTCATACTGCACACCATGACAAGATTTTCAGTTAGAAAACCATTCAGGATGTTCAAAAAGACCGTCATCTCACCCCCCCAGCCTCAAGCGCGCCGAGACGCGCTTCTTGCCCAGGGCGGCCGCAGGGAGCGAGAGCCCCGAGGAGGTACACACCGAGCTTCGCTTGAACCGCTCGCTTCGATCACATGCGAGCGGATAGGTACTTTGCCTTCAGTTTTGCTCTTCGTTGAGGGGAGCGAGCGACTGGGAACAAAGCTGGGGGTCTTTTTCAACATCCTGCTGCTGGCCGGCTGCGTGCAGGGACCCGACTACAAGAAGCCCGACGTGGTTGTGCCCTCCGCGTGGGATGCGATGGAAACCGGCAAGGACCAAGCCGGCGCGCCCATGGCGACCGGCAGACTCCCGGAAGCCCGCTGGTGGCGGGAGTTTCAGAACGAGGAGCTGACCGGTTTGATCGAGCAGGCGCTCGAGCGCAACCACGATGTGCGCCGGGCCGCCTCCCGGGTGATGGAAGGACGAGCCGCCTTGATGGCCGCCGGCGCAGGCCTCTACCCGCAGGTCAACGTGCAGAGCCAATACTCGCGCATCGAGATTTCCAAAAACACCCTGGCCGGACTCGGTCTGGCCTCAGGCCGCGCGGCTCCGCAGACTTTCGCGACACCCGGCACCGGGTTCAACCTCTGGAATGCCGCGGCGGACTTGAGTTGGGAATTGGACCTCTGGGGTCGCATCCGGCGGGGCATGGAAGCGGCCTCGGCAGAGGCGATTGCGCTGGAGCAGGACCACCGGGCCGTGGCCCTGTCCCTCGTCAGCGACCTGGGGCAGGCCTATTTCCGGCTGCGCGAATTGGACGAACAGGTGACGATCGCGGAGAAAAACCTGGCTCTACGGAAGGACTCCCTCGCGATCATCCAGAGCCGCGCAGCGGTCGGTTTGGCTTCGGAGCTGGACGTCAAACGGGCCGAGGTGCTCGTGGCGGAGAGCGCGGGGCAAATTCCCGAGTTCCAGAGGCTGCGCGCCGTCGAGCTCCATCGGCTCGAAGTGCTGACCGGCGCCGCGCCCGGGTCGTTGCAACTCCCGTCCAAGCCGCTCCGAACAGTGGCGGCCCAGCCGGAGATTCCGGTCGGCCTGCCTTCGCAATTGTTGGAACGGCGGCCCGACATTCTGCAAGCCGAGCGGACGCTCATCGCGGCCAACGCGCGGATCGGCGAGGCCCGCGCTTACTTTTTCCCATCTTTATCCATCACAGGCCAGGGCGGGTTGCAGAGCGTCGAGTTCTCCAACTGGTTCAACGGGAACAGCCGCACCTTCACCATCGGCCCGGCGGTCACGCTCCCCATTTTCCTGGGCGGCACCAACGTGGCGCGCCTGGACCAAGCCGAGGCCCGCTACGAACAGATGCTGGAGAACTATCAGCAGACGATCCTGAACGCCTTCCGGGAAGTGGCGGATCAGCTGGTTTCCATCCGCTCCCGGACGGAACAACGGGACCGCCAGCGCGAGCAGGTCAAGGCATCGGAAACGGCCCTGGAGTTGGCCCAGATTCGGTATCGCGAGGGATTGGTGACCTACCTGGATGTGCTGGAGGCGGAACGGAGCATGCTGGCGGCCGAGACGCAGCTCGTTCAGACAGAGCGGGCCAGGCTGACCGACATGGTCACCCTCTTCAAAGCGCTCGGCGGCGGCTGGGAGACCAAGCCGATCGCCATGTCTCCCGAGACCCCCCTCCGCTCGCCGCTGAAGACACCGCTTTTCGGCGGGTAATCGATTCGATCGTCTATTTCGCCGAGGGTTCGCCCAACACACACCACATGCGGCGAGTCCCGGACTTCTGGTCGGTCACCGGTTCGCCGGAAAAGAAACTCACCTGCCAGGCCACGATGTCGTCGGTCGGGTGCGGCGTGGCGGTCCAGTAGATGGCCGACTTGATATTCAAAAAGGGATGGCCGGGCGGCAGAGCCGGGTCCTTCTGCGCCGGATCGATGAGGCTCTTTATCTCCTGAATCGTCGGCGCCCGCCAGCCGTTTTTACCGCCGATGGCCTTCGTCTTGCAACGCTCGACGGATCGGCTCCAGACATCATGTTCCAGGTCCGGCGCCTGCTCCCAGACCAGGCCGGTCTGGTTGTCCTTCACCCCGACTCCACCCAGCACGAGGGTGAATCGCTCGGCGGCGGGGAGCGGATCAACGATCAGCGAGAACGCACACAAGGCCAGGGTACCGACCCAGGCTCGCGCCGGACTCGTTCGCCTCATGACGTCATGCGCCTCGCTCGTGCGTTAATAGAATGAGAATGGCACCGGCGCAAAGGTCAGGATAAAAATCGCCAGTGCGCCCCAGCCGACCCAGACGCGGGTCGGGCCCAGAGCTTCCTCCGGGTCCAGGACCGGCGGATGGCTCAGCCCCAGCAGCCCGGCCATCCCAGCCCAGAGAAACCACCCGCGCCAGCCCACGAAGCCCAGCACCAGCAGGACCGGGAGGATCGCCAAGGCCAGCGTCCTCTGCCGCTCGCCCCAGAGGGCATAAGCCACATGGCCCCCGTCCAGCTGCCCGATGGGAATTAAGTTCAGCGCGGTCACGAAAAGCCCGAACCAGGCGGCAAAGCCGACCGGGTGCAGCAGCACGTCGTAGCCCTCCGGAAGCGGGCCGAACACCAGCCAGGACACGAACTGCAACAGCAACGGCTCCCCCAGGTGCAGGCCGAAGGTATGCTCGTCTTTGACCACCTGCGAGAGGCTCAGCCCAACAAATAGCGCCACGACCGCCACCACGAACCCCGCGATCGGGCCGGCCACACCGATGTCGAACAGGGCCTTGCGGTTCAGGATCGGCCCGCGCATGCGGATGATCGCGCCGAAGGTCCCGATAAAGTGCGGCGGCCCCGGGATGAACAGCGGCAAGGAGGCGGGCACACGGTGAATGCGCGAGAGGACATAATGACCGAGCTCGTGCATGACCAGGATGCCCAGCAGGGTCCCGGCGAACGGAAGGCCTTTCAGAAGAGCAGCCGGATCGTTGACCAAAAACTGCCAGGCACCGAGCAGCGGGCTCGTGTTGGTTTGGTAGGCTCCGGCCCAGAGTGTGGTAAAGACCGTGGCCAGAAACAGCCCCAGCGGAACGACAATCGAGGCATGAGCCGGCGCCTTCGGATCGTCATCCATCGGAACCACGTCATACCCTGGGTGCTCCCGCGCCGGGACCATCCGGCTGAACGGGTCGTTCGGATCTGGCCGCTCGTCGTATAGCGCCATGCTCGCCTAGGCTGCGGTCAGAAAAGGGTTATGAACCAGTTCTTCCCCCACCGTCGTGGCCGGACCGTGGCCGGGCAAGAGTACCACCGGCGCCGGCTGTGTCAACACCCGCTTCCTCACCGATTCCAGATGCACCGGATAGAGCGTCGCGGGATTGGCCCTCCCGATCGAACCGGCAAAAAGCGTGTCCCCGACGAAGCAGATGTCACGCTCGCCCCCCTGCACCCGATAACAGATGCCGCCAGGCGTATGACCCGGCGTCGTCATGCAGGTCACGGTCAGACCGCCCACCGCGATCGGACTGCCGTCTTCGCAAGGGCCCATCAGCTTTTGCGGCGGTTTCCAGGAGAGGAGTTTCACATCCTCGCGGCCGATATAGACCGGCACTGGAAGATGTTGCAGGATCACATCCAACCCCTCCGCATGGTCGGAATGGCCGTGCGTGAGACAAACCGCTTTGAGTGTCAGATTCTTCCGGCTCACGACATCCAGCATGGCCTCGGCATTGTAGGCCGTGTCCACCATAATGGCCTCGCCCCCATCGTACAGCACATAGCCTTTGACCTGGTACCCGCCGACATCCCCGAGTACCGTTTCGACGCAAGCCAGCGCCGGAGAGTCGGCCGGCCTCCACCCTTCCAGTGCAATCTGAATCAATGGCTCAGGCCTGAGCCCCAACACTGTCGCAAGCGCCATGACTTCCGCCCTCGTCGGCTGCCTCCCGGCCCGCTCCAACACCGTCACGGCGTCAGGTCTGATGCCGCTTTTTTCGGCCACCTCGCCGATCGAGAGCCCCAGACCCGTCCGGGCCTTCTTGATGATGTCGCAGAAGTCGTCTTCTAATCCCATAAAGAAGCCTTCAGCTGTCAGTTATCAGCCATCAGCTTGAACGACACCATGACCGTCACAGTACCTTGCAGAGGATCGACAATCAAGAGACAACCAGGCGCAGTAGCGCAAGACCCTCCTTGACACTGCCGTTCTATATGGTATCTATTACCATATGGCAAAGGCCAGGCTGGTCCTCCATACAAGATATGTTGACGAACAGGGAGGGCTGGTGGAAATGAAGGCCTACGACGTGCCGAAGACCGCAAGTGCGCCGCACGGGTTCAAATATTCCCTGGTGTACATCCGTGGCGGCAACCGACTGGTCGGTTACGACAACCATGAGCGCAAGGGCGACCATCGGCACTACCGATCCGACACGACGCCGTACGCCTTTACCACTGTTGATCGGCTGATCGAAGATTTTCTCCGGGATGTAGGGACGATCAGAGAGGAGTTGGAACCATGAAAGCCAAGCAGATCAAAGTCGGGGTTCGAACGCTGGAGGAAGGGCTGCGCGAGTTCGGGTCAACCCTGAAGGCGCTTCAGGCCGGACAAAAGGTTACCAAACGCACCGGAACCTTTTTTGTGAGCGTGGAAGCCATGCGTCAGGTGCTCACTCCCTCGCGCTTGACCCTGCTCCACCTGATCAGGACTCATCGCCCTCCATCCATTGCCGCGCTGGCGAAACTCACGAAACGGAACTTCAAGAACGTCCACGCCGATCTGACACTCCTGGCCAATCTCGGCTTGGTTCATCTGGCGCCGGGCTCCCATGCCCGCGACGCCGTCACCCCGACCGTCCCCTACGAGCGCATCCAATTCGAAATCGCCGTGTAAGACCAGGACCTACGGTTCGCTGCGTTCACGATCGCCTGCACGTCGGTCTCAAGAATACTGCCCTGAATGGCCATCATCACTATCTGCTTCTCAGACACAAGCTATTCCCCAAGCAAACTTTCCAAATTACTTGCCGAGAATCTGTCGTCGCGCCTCAAGCCAGGGGATGGTCTTGACCTTTCCGCCTTCCAACTCTTGCACTCGCCGCGCGATCTCAGCACTCCACGCCGTTTTAGCATCCTCGTCTACCTCAGCATCTAGACTTTCGATAAGCAGAGAGGCAAGTGCGGCCCGTGCCTGCAGCGGCAGCTGCAATGCCGCGGCGAACACCTTTGCCTCCTCATCTCTCATAGATACTTTTCCCCTCGCAGCCACAGCCTTATTACTTCTCTTCCCGACGCCTTGCTTGATCCACTTTCTTGGCGAGGAAACTGAGCAGGGCAATATATTCGAGCGCTTCTTCTGGTGAATCATCTGCTAAAGCGTGCGCTCTTGGATTTCGCAGAGCTTGGACTGCTCCCTCAAAGAGATGCATCATGCCCTCTTGTTCATCTTGTTCTGTTTGATCCTTGAGATCATTGAAAGCAAGGACCGGAGCATTCTTAGAAAAAACAGCGCGCATCAGTGGCGCACCATCTAGGTCGTGGCGACGAGACTTTTCTTTAACTATGTTTACCAGAGCCAAAGACGCATCAAGTACAGCGTTGCGGTAATGTCTATTGCGGTATAAATCGGCGCATACATCGGCAATCCGTGGGTGAAGTTCCATATTGTCGAAGGCCATCTTGACACGACCAGCAGGGTCTAGTCCGAGGTCGGCCTGCTTTTCTTCAAGACGAGCAATAAGACCCTCAAGTAGAGTAATTGTTTGTGGGATGCCCGCCTCAAAACAAAGTTGAAAGTCTGGCGTTTTGAGGGCACCTCCAAAAGCATCGACAGGCACGCCCGTACTATGCCAAATATTGTGATTTTGATGTGTTCTGTACTCAAGAGAGCGCTCGCCAAATATCTCTAAAATCGCTGCCCTGATATTTTGCTCTGCGTTCCGATGGCGTCTATCTTCATACTTGATACGATCGGCCTTGAGAGCTTTCACCTCGTCGATCCGTTTCTTCAGCTTATCAATCCCACGTTGGATTTCCTTGGAAGTGAATTGTCTGACTTCTATCGACGAGGGTTCTTGGTCATGCTTACGGTTTACCATTCTCAATCTCCAAACTTGTGGCCGTGGTAGAGACCGCAGCGGCTTTGCAGAAGCGGCTCCAAACCAAGGGGACGGGTCTCTCAGCGACGCGTCCCTTACCCTTTCCCTCTCTCCGCATGCGGATGGAACGGATGCGGGCTGAGGCGACGGGATGGCAAGAACTGTGCGTCAGTAGCCGCGAGGGCGCCGCGAGCCGTTCTTCTATTCCGATAAGGCAAGCGGCCAACCGTAAGACTCACGGTGGCCCGATGACACCAATGCATCATGCCGCAGCCGAGCGCACGCGCCGTTCGTCAGCCGCCTCCCTCATCCCTCAGGCGGCAACTTTATTTCCTTCACCTCACCGAACCCAGACAGCACTTGCGGCAGCGCGTCAACCGGACCGACCGCCAGGATGCGGAGCTGGTCCGGATGGAGGTGCTTGCGGGCCGCTTGCAGCAAGTCGTCCTTGGTCAGCTTCACGACTTTATCCCGCATCTGCTGGAGAAAGTCCTTGGGCAGGCCGTCGTACTCCAGCCCGATCAGGCGGCTGACGATGCTGGAGGCGCTGGTGAACGAGAAGACAAAGGAATTCACGAAGGCCTCCTTCGCTTCCGCCAGTTCCTGGTCCGTCACCGGCTCTTTCTGGAGCCGTTCCATATTGGCCACCAGGCGGTTCACCACTTCCTGCGTCGAGGCCAGCTTGGTTTCCGCGCGCATCCCCCAGACCCCCTGCTCGCGCACCCCGGCCCGGAGCGAACTGCCCACCGAGTAGGCCAGCCCTTGTTTGGTCCGCACATCCTGGAACAAGCGGCTGCGGAATCCGCTCCCGCCGAGAATGTCGTTGAGCAGCGAGACGGCCGGATAGTCGGGATCGCTCTCCTTGATCGAGAGGTGGCCGGCCCGCAGATGGGTCTGCTGGCTCCCCTTGCCGACGACACGGACGATACGCTTCCCGTCACGCCCCTGCTCCGCTTGGACCGGCGGGAAGGCGATCTTCGGCACCTCCCCCCTGGGCCAGGCGCCGAACGTCTCGCGCAGCGCCGCCAGCATCGGGCCCTTGTCGAAATCCCCCGTCACGCCCAGCACAATCCCATTGGGATGGACCGTGCGGGCATGGAAAGCCAGCAAGTCCTGGCGGGTGATCCTGGTGACCGAGGCCACGGAACTTTCGCGCGCGAAGGGGTGCTCCGCTCCGTAGAGCAACTTGGCGAACTCGCGCCCGGCGATGGATTGTGGCTGATCCTGGCGTCGGCGGATACCCTCGATCGCCTGGAGTTTGGCCAGTTCGACCCGGCTGGAGTCGAAGGCGGGCGTCATGAGCATGTCGGCAAAGATCCGGAGCCCGCGGGGCACATCCTTCTTCAGCACATCCAACATGGCGGAGCCGGACTCGGTCCCGATGCCCACCGAAACCCCAGCCGCCAGTTGCTCCAGCTCCTGGTCCACCTCCTCGGCGGACATGCGCGCGGTTCCGCCCGTCCGCATCGTGGCGCCCGTCAGGCCGGCCAGACCAACCTTGTCCGACGGGTCCAGCCAGGCGCCGGTCTGCATCGTGGCGGTGATCGTGACCAGCGGCAGTTCGTGGTCTTCCAGCAAATACACGACCATGCCGTTGTCCAGCACCACCCGCTCCGGCTCCGGCGGGGTAAATTGGACCGTGTCGAACTTCATCGTCCTCGGATCGTCCTGCGCCAGCACAAGCGGAGATTCGACTCCAAGGCACAGTGTCACTGCCACCGCCAACCCTGCGATTCTTTGCATCATCGGCCTTTTCACCATGTCCCTCTTGCTATTCTCCCTCACGCTCAACGCTTCCCGTCTTTTCCAGCGGCCGGCTTGACCAGGGTCGCCACGGTTCGGTTGGGCTTGACGAAATATTGCGCGGCCACGCGCTGGATGTCGGCGGGCGTCACCGAGGCAATCTTGTCGCGCACCTTCAGGATGTACCGCCAGTCTCGAGCCACCGTCTGAAAGAAGGCGAGTTGCGAGGCCAGGCCGCTGTTGGACCGCAGGGACCGGACCAGGGAGGCGTCCAGATTGTTCAGCACTTTCTCCAGCTCCTTGGCCGACACCGGCTCGGTTTTCAACCGTTCCAACTCCTCCTCGACCGCCGCTTCCAGTTCCGCCGTCCGGTGCGGGGCGAGAGGCGCGGCGCTGATCACGAACAAATTGGGATCGCGCTGGCCGGGAAAGCCGGAATCGGTGCCGACGGAGACCGCGACGCGCTTCTCGCGCACGAGCTTCTGGTACAGCCGCGAGGTCACGCCTTCCGACAGGACCGAGTCCAGCACGTCGAAGACAAAATCGTCCGGGTGGCCCAGGGACGGCTTGTGATAGCCCAGGATCAGGATCGGCTCCGCCTCGAACTCCACCTCGATGCGCCGCTCGCCTTTCTGCGGCGGTTCGACCGTCACCACGGGAGGCGGCGGCGGAGCCGCAGGCAAGGCGCCGAAGGTCCGTTCGATCAAGGCGATGACTTCTGTGGGATTGATGTCCCCTGCAATCGCCACAACGGCATTGTTCGGTCCGTAGTAGGTGCGGAAGAACCGCTCCGTGTCGGCCGGCGTGAGGACCAGGATGTCCGAGCCCCAACCGATCGTCGGGAAGCCGTAGGGATGGGCCTGGAAGGCCGCGGCGGCAAAGGCTTCGAAGAGCAGGCCGTTGGGACTGTCCTCCGTCCGCAGCCGCCGCTCCTCCATCACCACGGCCCGTTCCTTGTAAAATTCGCGCAGGACCGGGTGAGCCATCCGGTCCGCTTCGATCGCGGCCCAGAGCGGCAGGCGGTTGGCCGGCAGACTGACGGTGTAGCGCGTGACGTCCTTGCCCGTAGAAGCATTCAGTCCCACCGCTCCATGGCGTTGGTAGAGCAAGGACATCTCGTTGCCCACGACCAAAGCATCGGCCGCCGCCTGGACTTCCCTGAACGTCTGCCGCTTGTACTGCAAGGCGGGAGAATCCTGCTGGCCGGCGGCGCGAAGCTGCTCGCGCAGCGCTTCAATCTCTCCGTTGAGCCGATCCAATTCCGCCAGCAGCGGCCGTTCCTTGGCATAGTCCCTGGTGCCCAGGGTCTTGGTCCCCTTGAAGGCCATGTGTTCATAGAGATGCGCCACGCCGGTGATGCCGGTATGTTCGTTGATCCCGCCGACGCCGAACGTCATATTGATGGAAAGGACCGGGCTCTCGTGCCGCTCGACCAGCAGGACCGTGAGGCCGTTCGCCAGCCGGTGCTCGATGACGCGTTCGGCCAACCCGTTCGATGGAGCCCCCGCCGCCGCCTGAACGGGACCGGCGAGCAGGCAGCTTGCGAACAGGATCAACACCCACCATCGTCGTCTCGTCTGCATCATGAAAAAAGTCCTATCATGTCTTCCGGTTGTTCGATGAACCAGTCCGGGTTGCAGGCGGCCATCTTCTCCCGGTTCCCCATCCCATAGCCGACCGCGCAGACCCGGATGCCGGCGTTATGCCCGCCGTTGATATCGTTCGTGCTGTCCCCGATGAGCACGGTCCGCTCCTTGCCGACCTTCAGCTCTTCCATCACCTTCACCAGCATCCCCGGCTCCGGCTTCAGCCCATAGCCGTTGTCGCCGCCGACGACGTAGGTGAAATGATGCGCCCCGAGCCCTTGCAGGATTTTCATGGTGTACTCGATGGACTTGTTCGTGGCGACCGCCTTCTGTTTGTGGGCATAGTGGGCCAGGACCCGCTCGACGCCGGAGTAAAATTGCGTCCGGTCGAGGCAGTGGGCCAGGTAATGGCCGCGGAACACCCGCAAGGCCTCCTCGTAGCTGGCCTGATCGGCCTCCCCGACGGAGAGGCGGAGCAACCGTTTGACGCCGTCGCCGACGAAGCCGAAGATTTCTTCCTGCGGGCGGAGCGGCAAACCCAACTCGCCCAGCGTCAGATTGACCGCCGTAGCGATGTCCCACTTGGATTCGATCAGCGTCCCGTCCAGGTCGAAGATCAAGAGATCGACCGGCACGGCCCGCGGCTTGGCCTTCGTCATGGCGCTTGCCTCACGCTCTCCAGAAGCTCCGCGAGTTTGGCCCCCTTGGCCCCGTCGGTCTCCTGCAGCATCGCCTGCCGCACGTGGCCGATCAGGCGCTTGCGACCGACGTGCGGCGGCAGGGTCGGCTCGATGATCCGCCAGCGGTCCCCGACGGCCTTCACGTGAAACCGAACCTCCTCCACGTGCGGCTCCGGTTTGAAGACGACCTCGTCCCATTCCATCGTGCCGAGCACCTTGAACTTGACGGGAATCCACACCTCCAGCAAGCTCACCACTTCCCAGGCCTTGATTTCGTCGATCACCTCGTAGTCCTCGATCACCACCACAATTCCCCAGGACAGTTCCCGACTCCAATTGACGTAGGGTCGAAGCGTCTCCCAGGACATGGACTCCAGCCGCGCCCCCTTCATGTCCAGGGACAGGTAGGCCTTGACCACGTTCACAGGGTCCTTCTTCAGATCGCCGGTGAACGCCAGGCCGTCCGCGGCGGGAGCCGCGAGGCACAGGACCAACATGATGAGAAGACCGCGCACCGGTGCCATTGGCTCCGCTCCTAGCCCACATGATTCATGACGGCTTCTACTGCAATCGCTGATACGCCGCTGCGACAAGCCTGCGTGCAGGGTGTCGGCACGCAGGCGGGTGGGCTCGCCGCTCAGTCCCGCACCGTCCTGTTCAAGGACGCCTTGGGCCTTCGCGGCTCCGCGCACCCGTCTCGCCAGACGTCTCAGCGGTTTCGTCACGAACCCTCATGAATAATGTGGGCTAGCCTGCTTGGCCGACCTCGTGGACTTTCATGACGTTCGTGCCGCCGATCTGCCCGACGAGCGTCCCGGCCAGGATGACGATCCGCGCCCCAGCCGACACCATCTTCTGCTCCGCAAGCCGCCGTTCGACCTCGCGGACCCGGACATCGGACTCGGCGGCCCGCTGCATGGACAGCGGAAGGACGCCCCAATACAATGCCATACGCCGGCGCACCGGCTCAAACGGCGTGAAGGCGACGATCGGCGCCGCCGGTCGTTGCTTCGACATGAGGCGCGCGCTGGTCCCCGATTCGCTGAAGACCACGATGGCGGCGGAGCCGGTCGCCTCGGCCGCCTGAAAGGCGGCTTCGCACAGAGCCTCGGGAATCGAGGTGCCCTCACGGTCCTCGCCGCGCAGCCGCGATGCACCGGGCTCGCCTTCCGCGGTCCGGACGATCCGGTCCATGACCTGGACCGATTCGACCGGGTATCGGCCCGCCGCCGTCTCCGCCGAGAGCATCACGGCATCCGTCCCGTCGAACACCGCATTGGCCACATCGGAGGCTTCCGCTCTGGTCGGCCTCGGCTGCTGGGTCATGGATTCCAGCATCTGCGTGGCCGTAATCACCAGACGCCGGCGCCGATTGGCGGCGCGGATGATGCGTTTCTGCAGGACCGGCACCACCTCCGGTCCCAACTCCACCCCGAGGTCGCCTCTCGCGATCATCACTCCGTCGGCCGCCTCCAGGATCGCCTCCAGCGCCTCCACCGCTTCGGCCCGCTCGATCTTGGCGATGACGGGCACGTGTGTTCCCTGTTCCGCCATCACCCGTCTGGCCGCGATAATGTCTTCCGGCCCGCGCACGAACGAGAGGGCTACGTAGTCCACCCCCTGGACGAGGCCGAACCGGAGATCCTCCCGATCCTTCTCCGTGACCGTCGGCGCGCTGATCGCCGTGCCCGGCAGGTTGAGCCCCTTGTGCGATGCGATGGGGCCGCCGGTAACGACCCGGCAGCGGACCTCTTCCCCGACCACCCGCTCGACCGTCAGCTCGATCAGCCCGTCGTTGATGAGAATCTTCGCGCCGGGCTTCACAT
The DNA here is from genome assembly GCA_004296885.1 of Nitrospirota bacterium. Classification (NCBI taxonomy): domain Bacteria; kingdom Pseudomonadati; phylum Nitrospirota; species Nitrospirota bacterium. Next base: position 39,730 of record SCVN01000006.1, read on the forward strand.
CGCGCGCCAAGCTGGGATAGGTAACCGGCAGACGGAGGGCCCCTGTCACGGAACCAGGCCGAGCCCCATCTGGTACCAGAGTGATTTCCTGTCCGGCCTTGGTTTCGACCGCCGCCGTCAAGGTTCCGATCCGGATTCGCGGGCCCTGCAAGTCCTGGATGATCGCCACGGCCCGGCCCCGGCGGGTCGCCGCCTCCCGCACCGCAGCGATGGCGCGGGCATGGGATTCGTGCGTGCCGTGCGAGAAATTCAGCCGCGCCGCATCCAACCCGGCTTCGATCAGCCGATCGAGCATCGCCGGCTGGTCGCTGGCCGGCCCGATGGTGCAGACGATCTTGGCTTTGCGCATGTGATCGGTCCGATCGGACGGCTGGAAGGGTTGCTCCGCTTAGGCTTCCGGGCCGAGCATCTTCTCCGGCTTAACGAGCGCGTCGAATGCTTCGCCGGAGAGGAAGCCCAGGGCCAGGCAGGCCTCGCGCAACGTGGTCCGTTCCTCGTAGGCTTTCTTGGCCACCTTCGCGGCCTTGTCGTAGCCGATCTTGGGATTCAAGGCCGTGACCAGCATCAGGGAATTGGTCACGCTCTTGTGAATCTGCGCCAAGTCCGGTTCGAGGCCGACCGCGCAATGCTCCGTGAAGGAGCGGCAACTGTCGGCCAGGAGCCGGATCGAGTGCAGCAGGTTGTGGATGATGACCGGTTTGAAGACGTTCAGCTCGAAATTCCCCTGGCTGCCGGCCATGGAGATGGCCGTATCGTTCCCGATCACCTGCACGCAGACCATTGTCATCGCCTCGCTCTGGGTCGGGTTCACCTTGCCCGGCATGATCGAGGAGCCGGGCTCGTTGGCCGGCAGGATCAACTCGGCCAGGCCGCAGCGGGGACCGGAGCCCAGCCAGCGGATGTCGTTGGCGATCTTCATCAGGGAGCAGGCCAGGGTTTTCAGGGCCCCGCTGGCCATGACCAGGGCATCGTGCCCGGCCAGGGCGGCAAACTTGTTCGGCGCCGAAACGAAGGGCAGTTTGGTATAGGCGGCGATCCTCTCCGCCCCTCGGCGGGCGAATTCCGGATGGGTGTTGAGGCCCGTGCCGACCGCCGTCCCGCCCAGCGCCAGTTCGTAAATGTGGGGCAACGAGCCGCGCAGCCGTTCGAGATCCTGATCGAGCTGCGCCACGTAGCCGGAGAACTCCTGCCCCAGTGTCAGTGGCACCGCGTCCATCAGGTGCGTGCGGCCGATCTTCACGATGCGTTCGAAGGCCTTGGCCTTGGCTGCCAGCGCATCGCGCAACTGCGTGACCTTGGGAATCAGCAGGTGGACGATCTGTTCGGCCGCCGCGATGTGCATGGCGGTCGGGAAGGTGTCGTTGGAGGACTGGGACATGTTCACATGGTCGTTGGGATGGACCGGGTCCTTGCTGCCCATCTTGCCCCCGGCCAGCTCGATGGCCCGGTTGGAGATGACCTCGTTCGCGTTCATGTTGGTCTGGGTGCCGCTGCCGGTCTGCCAGATGCGGAGGGGAAAATGCGCGTCCAGCTTCCCGGCGATCACTTCCTCGGCCGCCGCGATCATGAGCGCGGCTTTGTCGGCCGGCAGCTTGCCCAGGTCCCGGTTGACCTCGGCCGCCGCCCGCTTGAGGATGCCGAAGGCCTGGATCAGCTCGCGGGGCATGACATCGTGTCCGATGTCGAAATGGTGCAGCGACCGTTCGGTCTGGGCCCCCCAATAGCGGTCGTTCGGGACCTCGATCGCCCCCATACTGTCGGTCTCTTTTCTCATGCTCCCCGGTGCTGCTTGCTCGGCCATGCCCCGTCCTCCCTCAACATGAACTGTGGTGAGAATAGACGAAGAGTGTGCCATGCGGCAAGGGCTTCTGGATTCTTGACCTGTCGTCGGGCGCATGTTAGGGTGCACGCCGCTTTTCGTGAGTCATCGGCAGTCGGCCATCAGCGTTCAGCCATGAAGACCACCAAGTCGAAACAGCTCTTCGCCGAAGCCCAGAAGTACATCCCCGGCGGGGTGAACAGCCCCGTCCGCGCCTTTCGGTCCGTGGGCGGCCAGCCTTTGTTCATCAAGCGCGCCAAGGGCTCCCATCTCTACGACGTGGACGGGAACAGCTTCATCGATTACGTCCTGTCCTGGGGCCCGATGATCCTGGGCCATGCACCGGCGCCCATCATCGCCGCGATCAAGCGCGCCGCCGCCAACGGGACCAGCTACGGGGCTCCGACCGAATTGGAAGTGACGCTGGCCAAGATGATCGGCCAGGCCCTGCCCTCCATGGAGCAAGTCCGCCTCGTCAGTTCCGGCACGGAAGCGGTCATGAGCGCCATCCGGCTGGCCCGCGGCTATACCAAGCGCGACGGCATCCTCAAATTCGAAGGCTGCTACCACGGGCACAGCGACTACCTGCTGGCCAAGGCCGGGTCGGGACTGGCCACGCTCGGCATTCCCGATTGCCCGGGGGTCCCGGCGGACTTCACGCGCCATACCCTCACCGCTTCCTACAACGACATCGCCGGCGTGCAGCGCCTCATCAAGGCCCACGGACACAAGCTGGCTTGCGTCATCGTGGAGCCGGTGGCGGGCAACATGGGAGTGATTCCCCCCGGCCATGGATTCCTGCAGGCCTTGCGGGAACTGACTCGGGCGCACGGCATTCTGCTGATCTTCGACGAAGTGATCACCGGCTTCCGCGTCGGCTACGGAGGCGCGCAGGGACTGTACGGCATCAGGCCGGACCTGACCTGCCTGGGGAAGATCATCGGCGGCGGTCTGCCGGTGGGTGCCTATGGGGGTCGGCAGGAGATCATGCAGTGGATCGCGCCGGCCGGGCCGGTCTATCAGGCCGGGACACTCTCGGGTAATCCGCTCGCGGTCACGGCGGGCATCGAAACGCTGAAGCGGTTGAAAGCGCCCGGCCTCTACAGGAAGCTGGACCAGCAGGCGGCGGAGCTGGCGGAGGGGATCGGCGCGGCGGCTAAGAAGGCCGGGGTCCCGCTAACCCAGACGCGGGTCGGCTCGATGCTTTGCGGATTCTTCACGAAGGGCCCGGTGGTAGACTGGGCCTCAGCCAAGCAGTCGGATACGCAACGCTACGCCAAATTCTTCAACCGGATGTTGGAGAAGGGCTGCTACTTCGCTCCGTCCCAGTTCGAGGCCGCGTTCCTCTCGACGGCTCACACGCCAGCCGACGTCGAAAAGACCATCCTCGCGGCGAGAGCTGCGTTCAAGAATCTATAACCTACGTGGAGCTCAGCGATCAGCCTTCAGCTTCCGGCTGAGAGCTGACGGCTGACCGCGTTATCTGCTGCGATACATCGGCTATCCAAGCGGATACGCTGGCAGACGTTTCGACAATCTACTCGTCGTCTTCGTCCTCCGCATCCAGCGCCGCCTGCCGCCGCTGTTCCTCCATGGCATTGTGGAGCAGCATCCGGATGAACATCGAGATCAAGGAGCCTTTCTCCAATGTTCCCCCGGGCGGAACCGCGATCTTACCTTCCTTAATCATCTGATCCAGCCAGGCCTTCTGATCCGGTGCGATCAAGACCGGAATCTCGACCAAGCCGACTTTTCCAAACATATCCATGGTGTAAGCCCCCTTTATCTTTTCATTTTTTGCAATATGGCGATTCGGTCGTGACGCATCATGTCGGCCATTTCAGCATGCGGTTTTCACCCTTGTCAACCAACCGCTCCCATGGCATGGATTATGCGTTCTCGCAGGCTATCGCCACATCTTGACAGATGTGAAAATCGGGCGCAGAGTAAACGCCGTGTGGGTGCCCTCACAACCCATCGAGGGGAGGTGATCCAGGATACATGACGCCACCGGACAAGGGGAGCCCGCTCCTGTGAGCACACCCGAGGGTTCGGCGTCAGCGAGAAGAGTCCACAACCGAACATACGCATCTTCTGCTCGGTGCCAGTAGGCACGACCGATTGAGGCTTCGGCCCATCAACAGGAAGACGCGAGACCGCAGACAATAGGTTGTGCGGTCGGTCGGACTCATCCACCTCGCTGACAAGCAATCCTCATCACAGGAGCGGGCTTCTTCTTTTTCTTCCTGATTGTCCCCGTCCCTGCTCCCTCTCGCTCATCTCCTTCACGCACGAGTCTTGCAGTTCTTCCGTGCCATCGGCTTTTGCAGGAAGGAGGTTCCTTATGACCCGCTTCCATGGACTCGCCCTATTCGTTCTTCTCGTGGGAATCGTGTTGCCGGACGGCGTCGCTTCAGGCAGTCAGGCTCGTCGCAACGACACGAAGCCTCAATCTCCGGCATCGACAGGACAGAAAGCTCACCGTCCCTCCGGTTCAGCCACGGTGCGTCTGCCGCAGATCTATAGCCGGCAGGCGCTTCGGCACCTCGCCCGCAAACCCTTCGCCCAGGAGCACCTGCTGCCACGGCGGGCGCCGGTGATCCGGCTGCCGCTCCGCATGGCCCCTGCTCCCGCGATCACGCTGGATCCCTGGAAGATTCGCGTGATCGATGGCGACACCTTCGCCTACGGCGCCGACCGCATCAGGCTGCGTTCAATCGATACGCCCGAGAAGGATCAGTCCGGCGGATTCGAGGCCACGCAACGACTGGATGCGCTGCTGCACGAAGGGACGGTCACCATGGTCACGGATGCACTGGATCCCTATGGCCGAACGCTGGCCGACGTGTATGTGAACGATCGAAATGTGGCGGAGGTGCTCAAAAACGAAGGGTACGCCAAGCCGGGGAGCAGATAACGTTGGGCCCGATTCAGCCATCGGCTCTGCACCAAGGGTGGTGGGAGCAAAACCGAGCGCATCGGTGTATAATTGCGGATACCGTTGTCCCGAAGGGAATACCGTCATGACCGGCCTGGAAGACGTTCACACGCTCACAGACACAGCACCCAACCTCCCGGCGGAGCCGCCGACGATCCTCATCGTCGATGACGAGCCGGGGATCCGACGATTCGTTCGGTTGTTGTTGACCAGGAACGGATACGGCGTGGTGGAGGCGTCGAATGCGGCGGTCGCCCTGTCGCTGTGCGACCGACATGTCGACACGATCCGCCTCCTGCTGACCGATTTCAGGATGCCGGGATTAAACGGAGCCGAATTGGTGACTCGCGTGATGTCCCGCCACCCTCACATCAAGGTGCTCTTCATGACCGGGTTTGCAGCCGACCTCGTCTCCGAGGCCGGTTTCGGCGTCTCCTTTCTCGCCAAGCCGTTCACGGAGCGAGAATTAGTCAATATGATTCGACAGGCTCTTCCGTCAGACGCATAACCGTTCCCGCCAAGAAATTAATCGGGATCGTGAGTCTTTGTAGACGCAGGGGCAGGCCTGGGCTTTGACTTCAGCCCTGATGCAGTCGTTGAGCAGCCGGCAGCCAGCCAAGAGCGGCGCTTTATCGTTTCATTGGGCTTATTTCTTCTTCCCGTCGTTTTTCTTCTTGTCCGACGGATTGTCCGCAAACAGCAGCCAGGCCAGGACCATGAAGCCGATCGCCACCGCCGTCACTGCCAGCCAGGTGCCAAACTTTTCAGGCATGAGACTCCTTTCCAGACCGTCCTCGTGACGGCGGCGTCTGCAGCGTCTTCATCAGTTCCGGGGCCAGCCGCTTGACCTTGCCCTCCAACGTCGTCGCCGCCAGCTTCGCCAGGCCTTCCACGATCAACCGGTGACTCGCCCGCTCCCGAATCACATGCGCAAACGTCAGGGTCGCTTTGCCGGTGTCGGCCAGCTTGGTCTCGATCAGAAGTGTCTCTCCATAGCGGGCCGGAGACCGGTAGTCCACTTCGGCATGCACGACCATGAATTGCGTCCCCTCTTCCACCAGCTTGGCCACCGAGAGACCACGCTGCTCCAGATAATCCGTGCGGGCCCGCTCGAAATACTTCAGGTAGTTCGCATAGTACACCACCCCGCCGCAGTCCGTGTCTTCATAATAGATCCGAATCTCCATAAGAGCGTATGGCTTATAGCTAATGGCTTATAGCTCAAGACTCGGCATTCAAAGTACCGCGGAGCGCATTGATACTCTTTGCCAACCACTGTCCTTCGTCATAGAGAGCCTTATGTTCCTCCGCCGATATGTAGGCTTGTTGCATGGCAAGAACCGAAGCTGCCACCACCTCGAAAGTCGAACCGACGGCAATCAAGATGGTAGGCAAACGCCTTGTCAGTGCTCTTTGCCGAACCCTCTGCAATATTCAGGCTGATGGAATTCACCGCCCTATTCATCTGCGACCGAAGTCCATAGTCTTCATGACGTGGAAATTTGGCGGTCGCCGCATAGACCTTCGTTGCGTATTCTTTTGCCATCTGCCAAATATCCAGACCTTCAAATCTGAAGGACACGTTGGAGCCCTCTTGCTAAGTGCTATACGCTGGCAGCTCTTTCTCTCACTCTTCATCCGGCCATACGCTATATGCTATAGGCCATATGCTCTTACAGGCTTAAGACCGGAAACTTCGGCAGCGACGTATCGCCGACACCGGTGAGCTTGATGACGATCTCGTAGAGCTGCTGGAATCGTTCGGGTTTGATCGGCTCGAAGCCATGCCCCAGGATGGATTGATGGGCCGCGTCCAACAACGGCTTCATCTTGGGCCACTGGGCCAAATAGGTCTGGCCCATCGGATCGCCCAGGCCGGCCAGCGATCGAAACTGATCGCGCAGCGACAGTTTGTACTTGCCGTCGAGGTCGCTCAGGAAAGAGGTTCGGCAGGTCTCGCGCAACGCCTCGGGCAACTGCTCCGGCTGCACGTCCCAGGTCCTGATCTTGTGCTGTTTGAAGAGGCGCAGTTGCGCGAAGGCTTCCAGCGAACGCAGCAGGGCGATAGTCGCGGCTTCCGGATGATGGTCCACGTCCACCCGGCGCCGCGCATGGGCCAGCAGATCGTAGGCCACCGCTTCCTTGACCTCTTGCGGGTCCAGGACCAGCTTCTCCAGAAAGCCCGCATTCTGTTTGACCGGCGGGAGGATGGCCTTGAGGCCCGAAGGTCCGCCCCAGACCAAGGCCATGTCCAGGGCCTTGAGAGCAATCTTCAGCTTGTCCCAGGCCTGACGGTAGTGGAACCGCTCCCACAGACCGTAGCCTTCCGCCAGATCGGCCAGGGCATGGTAGAGGGGTTTCTGCCCGCCGCTGACGCGGGCTTCGATCTGATGAAAGAGCGAGGCCGCCGGCCCGAAGAAGCCCCGGTTGAAGAGGTCCGCACCTTCACGGCTCGACTGGGCCGCCGCTTCGTCCCAGGGATTGCCCTGCTGCCAGACCCGCGCGCGGCCTTCCAGCATCACCGCTTCGCCGTCGGCGGGCGGGGCTGCCTCCGGGGGCCCCAGCGCCACGATGCGCGAGGTGGAGCCGATGGATGCGAGGGTGACGGCCGCGGCCATGGCCGGCGTGGCGCCGGTCAAGTCCAGGACCAACTCTCCCGTCTGGATCTCCCAGGTTCGCAGCAGGTGCGGCAGGGTGCGGGCCAGCACCTGATAGCAGGCCATGAACCGATGGGCGTCCGGCGCCACGACCCAGTCCCACTTGCGCGGCATCTGGGCGATGTGCGGCTGGACGGCCGACTCCACCAACGCCTTGGCCGACTCGGGCACGAAAAAGCAGAGGCACTCCGGTTTGAGCCGGTTGATCGTATAGACCGCGGCCGGCGCATCCCCGGTCATCGCGATCAACAGCGCCCTGGTCGAGGTTTCCACGCCCATCGCGGCGGACTATAACACCCTGTCCGGGCTCGATCAACGTCGCACCGCTTCGCCCGATTGGCGGTTGGAGAAGGGGACTACGGGCGATCGCCCTCCCTCAAACCTAACCTTTTTTCTTGTCCCGCTTCTCGGCCCGCTTTTCCGCCATCGTTTTGGCCGGTTTCTTCTTCGTTTCCTTCCGCTTGTTCTCGCCTTTGCCCATGGAGTGCGCTCCTTCCTGTTGTTCGGCTGGTCCGCCTTGCCGGTTATGGGTGACGTCGACTTCCGGAGGCGCATGGTAGCCAACCCCTCACAGAAAGTACAGGTGATTTCGTTTGAAACAAGAAGAAGAGGCGCGCCGGTAGAAGAGGGACGTTCCTTGAAGGCCGAGGGGAATCCGGACCGCTCGTCGTCGCGTCGGATCGCACCCCTTGCGCCCGGAGACGAGGGTATCTTGCCCATTCATGACGGTTCGTCGCGATTGACGCCGGCGCGGCCATGACCGGTGCCGGCCGGCTCAAGCCGGTCGCGGAAACAGCCGATGGGGAAAGCGGAGGGCGCACAATGACTGAGGAGCTCCAGGATTCCCTGACCGGTGTGTGGAGTCGATTCGGCCTGCTGTTCTTTGCCGAACACTATTTGAAACTCTTGCGCCGCGTGAAACGCGAGATGGCGCTGTTCGTGGTCGGGGTGGACGGGCTCCCGGCGGATGGGGCGGACGGCACGTGGACGCCGGCCCACGAAGCCAGCCTCAAAGAGACGGCGCGGCTTCTGCGGCGCACGTTCCGGACCTCCGATGCGGTGGCGCGCATCGGACCGGACCTGTTTGCCATCCTGCTGCTGGAAACGTCGGACCTAGGGGCCGAGGTCCTGCTCACCCGGCTGGAAGATCGACTCGCCGAGTGGAAGGCGGAACATCCCGACCTTCCCCCCCTGACCCTCAGCCTGGTGGTGGACCGGGTCCGAGCGGATCAGGAAATGACCTTCGTAGCCGCGCTCTCGCGGATCGTGGCAGCCCTCCGCCGCCGGCAGGCCGACGAGGCGGACGGGGACGGACCTTCGTCTGCGACCCGCGGCTGGTCCACCGACATCGTGCTCCCTGCGGGTTAATCTCCAGCCTCGAAAAGACCGCCTCTTCTGCCGCCTGGGCTTCCAGGCCGCGATCAACGCACAGCTCTACTCCATCCCTTTCCCTTCCTCCTCAATTTTTTGGGGTTGCATGCAAACCTTGCATGCCTCGCTCGAAACGCACCTGCCGCAGGCACGCTCGCTTCCAGAACCGCTTGCAAGTATGTGATATCGCTGCCTCGCAAGTCAGGGGCATGCGACTTGCTCTACCTTCATTTTCGGCAAGATGAAAAAAAGTGGAGTCGCCCCTCGTTTGATGGGGATCAATCTTAATTTTGGAGGTACAGGCAAATGAGCGACCTTTCATGTGCATCGAATGAAGAGCGCTCAGGAACAGCCCTGTATTGCGACCGATGCGCCCGCCGATCCTCAACACTCTTCCTGGACGCTCTGAGTGTGCGGGAAATCTGCCGGGACTGCTTTGACCGATTGGCGCGCCTGCGCGGGGTGGCGCCACAGTCAACGAAACCACGGGCCTAACCCCGCTCCGTCAAGCCATCCGTGTGAGGCGAGGCTATTCGACACCGAGAGGATTCCCGCCGAGTCATTCACCGCCGTCCCGCCAACCGTTCGCAAGCCGATAGCCTTGACGCCAGTGGAAGCCTGATGCGCCATCATCATCTTGTGCACCCTACCGCGAGGGTCCCGTGCCCGGACGACATTTACGCCTGAAGCCGATGCAAAGCACGGTATGGGCTCAGCTGGCCCGTGTCGCGCTCGTGATCGGCGTCGAGCGGCATATCCTGACGATCGTCGCGTCCTACGCGTTGGCCATCGGCCTCTTTTCTCTGGTCGTCCCGCTGACCGTGCAGGAACTCATCAACACGTTTGCCTTTGCGATCCAGCCGATCATGATCGTGACGCTGGCCCTGATCATGCTGGTCGGCCTGCTCTTCATCGGATTTTTCAGAGTCTTGCAGACCAGCGCCATGGAGGTACTCTTTCAGAGACTCTACACGCGCATTGCCATTGCAATGACGGAGCACCTTCCGCGAATCCGGGAAGAGGTCTTCGTCCCCAGCTATGCCAACTACTTCGGAGAGGCCGAATTGCTGCCGCGGGCGGTCATGGTCGTGTTGGTCGACCTGATCAATGTGACGATCTCCGGCACGACCGGCATGCTGATCCTCATCATGTATCACCCGTACTTTCTGCTCTACGACGCGGTCCTGTTGGGAGGGTTCGCGCTCGTCCTGATCGCCGCGGGGCAGGGCGGGGTGCGGGCCACACAGGTCGTGTCGCAGAGCCATTACGACCTTATGACGTGGATGCAGGATCTGGCCCGCAATCGCCTGCATTTCAAGGCGACGGAAAGCGCGTCGCTCCTGCTTCACAAAACCGACCGTCATCTGGATGCGTATCTGGCCGGGCGAAGAGCCCGGTCCGCCATCCTGACCTGGCGTCAGTATGTCGGCACGGTGGTATGGGAAGCCGTCTGCCACAGCGGCATGATCGGGGTGGGAGGGTGGCTGCTGGCGATCGGCCAAATCACCCTCGGCCAATTCGTGGCGGCCGAGGTGATCGTCAGCACGTTGCTCCTCAACCTCGATACGGTCACGCGCCGCATCTACGCCGTGACCTATATTCTCACCTCCTTGGATGAGCTGACGCGCGTGCTGGCTCTTCCCAAGGACGATGTGCATCGCGAGGCCTCCCCCGTCCACCTGCCCGACTCGGCCGTCTATGGTCTTCGTCTCACCGTCAAGGAGGTCGCCTTTGCTTATCCCGGCTCCGCCCCCTTGTTCTCGCACCTCAACCTGGACGTCGGGCCGGGCGAAAAGGTGGCCTGCCTGACCAACACCAGCTCGGGCAAGACCACATTGGCCTTGGTCTTGGCCGGCATCCATACCCCAACGGCGGGCGTCGTCCGTTACAACGACGTGGATGTGCGCGATCTGAACATGACCGCCCTCAACCGGTGCCGGGGCGTGGTGCTGGACTCGCATTTGTCCCTCTTCAACGGCACCGTGGAGGAAAACATCTCCCTCGGACGCTCGGCGATACGGTACGAAGACATCCAGTGGGCCTTGCGCTTCGCCGAGCTGGACGAGGAGGTGGAGGCCCTGCCGCTGGGTTTGCACACCCCGGTCCAGGCCGGCGGCAAAACCTTCACCTCCAGTCAGATTCTGCGTATCCTGGTCGCACGGGCCATTGTCACCCGCCCGCAGCTGCTGATCTTTGACGGCACCCTGCACAATATGGCGCCACGCTTGAGGCAGGTCCTGTTGCGGCGGCTCTGCTCAAAGGAAGAGTCGTGGGGCGTCATTTTTGTCTCCAATGACCCGGCCATCGGGGACCTCGTCGAGCGGAGTGTCGTTCTTTCCTGAGCCGACGTCTTGGGCCGTTCAGGGGCGGTGAGGTATACAGTCGCGGCGCCCCGTGTTAGCATAAGGGTCAGCGAGACCTCTTTCGTGGTTCGCACGTATGTTTAGGCCAATTCCAGAATCCACGCTCTTCCGCAGAATTCCCTATCGTTTGATCGCCGCCGTCCTGCTGATCGTCGCACTGGTCGTGGCCGCCATGCTGCTCTTCAGCTTGGAGCAGGAAAAACTGCTCTTGCAGGGCGTCACGCAAGACCGGCCGGTTCCGGTTGAGTTGTTTCCAGCGCTCTGGCAGTCACGCCGCGATTTGATCGTGGTGACCGTGCTCATCTTTCTGGTCAGCGCGATCGGCCTGGCGGCGGCCATCACGTTCCTTCACTACGACAGCACCAAGCGGACACTGGAAGCGGTGAAAGGGCTGGCCCGCCATATCCTCGAGAGCATCCCGACCGGCGTGCTGACGATCAATTGCAGCGGGGTGATTACCGCCGTGAATCCGACGGCCGAGGCGATCCTGAAGCGATGGTCCGCCGACTTGTTGGGCAATTCCTACGAATCCGCCTTTGCGAAGGGCGAAACGATTCGAGAGGTGCTCGACGATGCGCTCCGTCATCACCGACATGTGAGCCACAAAGACCTGTCCTATGAGAGTCAGGATCGGTCGCCTCGCACGATCCGTGTCAGCACGGCCGAACTGAGCGGAGACGACGGGCAACTCTCAGGGGTGATCCTGCAGGCCCAGGATGTCACCGAATGGCTGGCCTTGGAGCAGCGGGTCCGTGTCGCAGACAAACTGGCGGCATTGCACACGCTCTCGGCCGGAGTCGCCCACGAACTCCGCAATCCCCTCAGCGCGATGGACTTGAATCTGCACTTGCTGGAAGAGGAGATGACAGCCAAAGCGCCCCTCCCCCCGCAGGCCGCGCACTACCTGCAGGTGCTGAACGCGGAATGTCGACGGCTGTCCGTCATCCTGGATAACTTCATGAAATTCGCCCGACCGGGCGCCGTCAGCCTTCATGACGTGAATATTGAGAAGCTCATCGCGCACATTCTGGCGCTCATGCAGTTTGAGGCGGAGGAGCGGAAGATCCGGCTCGATCAGAGGGTGGAGGAAGGGTTGTCCCCCGTCATGGGCGATGAGACGCTCATCGGTCAAGTCCTGGTGAATATCGTCGTGAACGCCTTTTACGCCATGCCGGACGGGGGCGTCTGCACGATCGCCGCCGGTCGGCGCGAGGCCAACGGGAAGCAATGGGTAGAGATCTCCGTGCAAGACACCGGCGTCGGGATCAAAACGGAAGCCCTCTCCCGGTTGTTCGAGCCGTTCTACACTACGAAGCCGACGGGGAGCGGACTCGGCCTGGCGATTGCCTACCGAATCATCCAGGATCATGCGGGGACGATCGACGTCACCAGCCGACCCGGACACGGCACCCTGGTCGCTATGAAGTTCCCGGTCGCCGTCGGACAGCCTCAACCCATCGTGGTGGGGTCATGAAGCAGGCGGCAGACATCCTCGTCGTCGATGACGAGGTAAACATTCGAAACGCGCTCGCGACGATGCTCGAAAAGAAAGGGCACCGGGTGCGCGGGGTAGGGACGGGGGAAGAGGCGCTCGATCAACTGGAAGCCGCTTCGGCGGACTTGGTGATCACCGACCTCAGAATGCCGGGGATCGGCGGCATCGAGTTTCTGCGCCGCCTCAAGAACACATGGCCGGACACGGAAGTCCTGGTCATGACCGCCTACGGGTCGATCGACACCGCTGTCGAAGCCATGCGCTCGGGCGCCTACGATTATCTTGCCAAGCCCATCGACCGCGAGCGCTTCTCCGTCGTCGTGGAGAAGGCGCTGGAACACCACGCCCTGGCGAGCGAGAACAAGCAGCTCCGGGACCGGCTTGAAACCAGGGTGCGCTTCGACCGGATGGTCGGCGAAAGCGAGCCCCTGCAGGGCGTCTACAGACTGGTTGAAATGGTGGCGGGAAGCGATGTCACCGTGCTGGTCACGGGAGAGAGCGGCACCGGCAAGGAGCTGGTCGCCCGTGCAATCCATCACAAGAGCCCGCGCGCGGCCGGGCCGTTCGTGACGCTGAACTGCGGCGCCCTTCCCGAAAACCTGCTGGAGAGCGAGCTGTTCGGCTACGAGAAGGGCGCCTTTACCGGGGCCGCCGGCACGAAAGTCGGCCGGTTCGAGCTGGCCGACGGCGGCACCCTCTTCCTCGACGAGGTCGGCGAGTTGTCCTTGAAGTCGCAGGTGGACTTCCTGCGCGTGCTCGAAACCAAGGAGTTCCGCCGCCTGGGCGGGACCCGGTTGGTGAAAGTGGACACCAGGATCATCGCCGCCACGAACCGAAACCTCGAGCAGGCGGTCGCGGAAGGACGGTTTCGCGAGGACCTCTACTACCGCCTCAACGTGGTGCCGATACACCTGCCGCCGCTGCGGGATCGCGCGGAAGACATCGCCCTCATGGTCGACAGCTTCCTCCGCGAATTTGCGGCCCGGCACCAGCGCGAACCGCAAGAGGTCTCCCGCGAAGCGCTCCGGCTCCTGCGCCTCTACGCCTGGCCCGGCAACATCCGGCAGCTGCGCAACGTGATCGAGCGACTGGTGGTCACGGTGCGGGAGAAGACGATTCAGCCGGAACATCTGCCCGAGGAGGTCCAGGCGAGCCGCGAAGGAGCCCGCACGATGATCGTCGCGCTGGGCACGCCGCTGGACGAGATCGAGCGGGACGTCATCCGGCGCACGCTGGCCGAGGTCACAAATCACCGGGAACGGGCCGCCAAGCTGTTGGGGATCAGCCTGCGGGCCCTGCAGTACAAGATCAAGGAATATGGCATCAAAGACTGACCCGATGGTCCCTGCGCCCTCTCTCCTGCAGATTTTGCACGGTTTGCGAATCTTCGTGCGTCAGTCCTAACCTCGCGACAGCCAAGTTTTTTCTTACCCCCAGACGGGTTCTTCTCTCTCGTGCCATCGCGCAATTCTTGCACGCGCTCGAATGCCTCGAATGTGCGGCGCGGCCTTTCTTCCCTCCCCGCACACAAATTCTGCACACCACCCCCGACCGCACGGCTTTCGCGCGGCGCAGGGCTTCAGAATCGCCGCGCTTGACCACTGTTTTGTGTTGTTTTGCTCATGTTTTCGCGTGATCTCAGCGGCAACTCGATATGGCATCCGACTTGCTCTAGCTCGATGGCGCACAGCTCGCGGACTTTTCGAGGACCTTTCATGGAGTATCTGAGCGTCGCCGTCGGCGAGCAGCAGCGCCTGCTGCTCTGGCTCCCGGATCGTGACCGGGTCGTGCGGATGCACCCCGAGAGTTCGCGAGTCTGGGCGACGCAGACGCCCTTTCGGGACTGGACCGGAGCCGTGGTGACGCCGGAGGACGGTGAACGGTTTCTGGAAGCCGCCTTCGACCATCTGGTCCTGCGGGGACTGACGCCCCACTGGGAATACGTCGGACGCTGCGGGATCGATCAGCCCGACTTCCTGGAAGAAGCCTGACTCCCACTGAGGCGGCACATTCTCATGACGTACGACGATTATTCTGCACGCCGCCGCCGGTTGCACGAAAGCGTGGCGCTGTGTCCGACCGATCTCGCCGTCCGTTGCGAATTGGCGGAATGTCTTGAGGCGGAGGGGGCGACGGACGACGCGCTGCTCCAATGGCAGCAGGTCCTGGCTCACGATCCGAACAGCCTGAAAGCCTGGGAAGGGGTGGCGCGCTGCCGGCAATGCGCACCGGGTACGGCAAGTCTGAGAGTAGACAACCGACGACGCTGAGAGCGTGAGACACATGGGGAGGAGCATGACCGCACACAACACAGAGTCATCCGAACGGATCATCAACGTTGGGCCGGCGGGATTCCATCCGCCGTCTGCCATGGAGCTGGGCGTCACCATTCCCGATTCAGGGCAGGGGCTGCTGTATGGGCGCCACGCGCCGGACGACGAGGTGATCAAGGAAGCCGCGCGGCAGTTGCTGACGCGCAAGAACCCCACGATTTTTCCAGGGCCCCTGTACTTGTGGGCGTGGCATCCGGAATGGATCGCCAAGGGCCAGGCGCTCTTGAGGCTGGCGGCCGAAATTCCAAACGTGATGATCATTCCGATGCCGGACTACCGTCCGAAGTATCCCAAGATCGACCCGGAAGAAGGCATCAACCCGAATCACCCGAACCTCACGATTTGGGCCAACAAGATCGAGGTGGCCCTGTTTATCGGCATCCACTGTCACTACGCCAACCTGGCCTTGCGGATGGTGCGGGCGGGGACGAATTGCCTCACCGTGGCCTTCTGCCACGATATCCATGAAGACGCCATGGTGAGTCTACAGGACCTGGACGTAAAGAAGATGGACCACGTGATCGACATCTTCCGGACGGTCCGCAAAGAATTGGGGATTACGATGCCGAAGGACGGCAAGACGGTCCGTCTGACGGGCACGCAAATCAAGGCGAATCATGGAGTGGAGCGGGTCTCCCCTCTCGGTTGACCGCTGACGGGCTGCGGGCGGCCGGCACGACGGACCCCATGACAGAAGGGAGGTGAGGAGCGTGGCGACGAAAAAGAAGGGTGGAACGAAGAAGACGACCAAGAAGAAGGTTTCGACGGGGCGCAAGAAGAAAAAGTAGGTGCAGGGATGAAGAGCAGAGCTGGCGTGGAAATGCTCGTCTTGCCGCTTCCGAGAGGGCGGAGAGCGGTCGTGCTGTTTGATCCAGCCACCAACGCCGTTACCACGAATCATGCCGGGTTGATGACGACGGTGTTTCAGAAGGGCGTGAAGGATCTGGATGGCGGCCTCCTCTTGCCTCGCGACGGGCGGGCTTTTCTGTCGGCGCTGTACGACCATCTCTTTTTGCGGGGCTACCATGTGCATTGGCTTGGAGCCTGCACCATCTCCAACCGGATGGGCTAGCAAAGGGAGTGCGCCCCTCGTCCCATGTCTCCATTCACCGCATGGCTCCCGATCAGACCGGAACGTATCTCCGACTTGGTGCTGAAGATGGTCGGCACGGGCACGGCCGGCCTGATCAACGGCGTGACGGCCTTGGAATATGCCCTGACCGAGCAAGGGCTGCGAGTCATGGCGCAAACCAGCGGACCGGCCTGGGGGAGATCGGGTTCGGACGTGCGGCTGCGTGTGTCGACGGAGCCGATCACCTCGATGGGAAGCGGGTGCGACGTGGTGGCCTGCGTGGACCGCGCGGCCCTTCAGCAGCAGTGGCCCGACCTGCAGCCGGGAAGCGTGTTCGTCCATGAGGCCGGCGGCTTCGGCGCCGAAGCGGCGGCGGTTCCGGACGGCGTGATTACGTATGCCGTCCCCTTTTCGGATCTCCACCGGCGGTGCGGCGCCCGATTTTCGGGAAAGGGGTTCATCGCCGCCGGGGTGCTGAGCAACTTGCTCGGGATCTCCGTCCAGCCCGTCCGTGACCGGATCCGTCCCCGCGTCGGGCTCCGGTACTTCGACGCCGGAGTCGGATTTGCCTCCTCGCACTTGGAGAAGCGGGACATTTATGTCACGCCGAGCCCGGCCAGCGCGCCGCGCCAGATCCTGCTGGACGCCCAGCAGGCCCTGCTGCTGGGATTGACGATCGGAGGTTGCGACTGTCGGACCGCCTGCGCACAGTCTCTGGATCGCACCCCCCACGAATGGGTGGCGGAGCACGTGAAGGCCGCCCGGGAGCACGTCTCGACGCTGGCCCATCGAGAGACGTCATGTCTCCAGGTCGATCAAGGAGCCGACGGCGAGGTCATGGCGTTGCTTGGTGCGGCTGATCCGTCCGCTGTGCCGGAACAGGGCGCGAACCGGCCTCGTGTGCTCGTGGCTGCGGACATGCTGGATGCCATCCGGCTGGTGGGACTCGCGCGCCGGGCAGGACGAGCCAGCAGCGGCGCGGTACGGGTCGTGGTCGATGAGATCCTGGCGGCCCGCCAGCAGAGCGTGCCGGTGGAGCAGCTCGCGGACATCGTCGCGGGGACCACTCATGACCCGGCGAACAAGGTTTCTCCGCCTCCTCCGTCTTTGGCGTGGTGGCCCAGCGCCGAATGGGACCATGAGCCGGGCGCCACGATCGGCTATGTGGCCTGGGGCGCGGCACAGGGCGTGGTTCGCGAAGCCGTCGCCCTGTGCCGGAGCTTCGGATTGAACGTGGCGGCGCTCTATCCCAAAGTGCTCTGGCCGGCGCCGACTCAGGAGTTGGAGACCTTTGCCAAGACCGTCGGACGCGTCATCATCGTCGAGCCCAATCGTGCCGGCCGCTATACGCGGTTTATACGGAACTGGACATCCCTGCCGGCTGTGACCGTGATGCCGGAACCGGGGCGAGCGCTGACGCCCATGGACATTTTCATGCGCGAAGGATTGGGAGCGTAGCAACCTCATAGCCTTATTAAAGGAGTCGCTTGAATGAAACCCTATGAAATGACGATCGGTCCGGAAGGGTATTTGGCCTCCGCAGTATCGACGCGAGGCGTCGTCGGGCCGTCAAAGGGAGAAGGATTGGTCATGGGCCGGGTCGTACCGGAACAGCAGGCGATCGAGGAGGCGGCCCGGCGCCTGCTGCAGGCCAAGAATCCGACGATCTTTCCGGGTCCGCTGGTGCTCTGGGCCTGGAATGAACAGGCTTCGCGCGAAGCCAAGGTCGTGAAGGCCTTGGCGGAGGCGGTACCGGCAAAAGTCATCCCGATGGCCGATTACCGTCCGAAATATCCCAAAATTATTCCGGAACGGGAAATCAACCCGAATCATCCGAACCTGACGATCTGGCAGAACAAGATCGACGTGTGCCTGTTCGTTGGAGTACACTGTCACCAGTCCAACATTGCGCTCAAGATCATCCGGGGTGGGACCGCCTGTTTCACCATTGCGCTGTGCACGTTCAACGGAGACGATGAAGCACACGTGACCATCCGGGATTTGACCGCCGACACGATTCAGCGCATTGTGGATGCGGTGCACCGGCAGAAACGATCCCGACCGTCGTGAGGGCGCAGACGCCGGACTGTAAATCTTCCTTCATCAAAAGAGGATAGGCCATGCGATATCTCATTGCTGCAATGATTGCCCTTATGATGGGAGCGGGCGCGCCCGTCTGGGCCTACGAAGAGATCACGGTGACCGACGGCGGGACATTGACCGGGCAGGTCACGCTCGACGGGGCCGTGCCGAAACCGAAGGGCTACAACCTGACCACCCTGCCCGACCCCCTCTATTGCGGGCGCATTTCCGACGGGCAAGGCTGGCGCATCCTGCAACCGTTCCAGGTCGGGCCGGCGGGCGAGTTTCGCGAGCTCGTGGTCTATCTG